>PKCQ01000243.1 GCA_002862265.1 Planctomycetaceae bacterium
TTTATTTTGTTGTTGAGCTTCGGCTCGGTATCACTAGCGCAGAATGGTGCCTACACAGGGAATTTCGGCGGGATGGGCTTCGGCTCTGGTCTCGGGAGAGGCTCAGGGGGGGATCCGGGAGCGGGTTCCCGAGGAGGCGGTGGTGCACAGGCCGATTTCGATACCTTGATCAACTTGATCCAACAGACCATCGACCCCGATTCCTGGTTGCAAAACGGTGGGACGAATACAATCTTGCCTTACCCTTCCGGAGTCTATGTAGACTCTAAAGGGCACATGAAGCGGATTCGTGCATCTGAGCAGTTGCGTGATGAACTGTTTCGCAGGACCTCGGATCTGGCACATCCGTGGCGAACAGATAGCAAGCTTAGGACCGTCTCGCTCAAGAAGCTAGATCAGACGCTTCATTTTTCGTTACAAACCGGATTGTCTCCTGCAGCCGAGATGACCAAGTTGGCCGGACTGCAGAAAATCAGGTATGTCAAAATTGATCCAGAGAATGAAGACATCTTGATCGCTGGGCCGGCCGGTGATTCCGTTCCCGGATTTGAGCTTCAAGATCTGGCTATTGTGGCTGCATTAGTAAATCGCAATACCAATCCACTTGGTTGTTCGATAGAACCCAGCAATCAAGGCTTGGTCAACGCTCATGAAATGCTCAAAAAAAAAGCTGTGCTGAAACAGTTGGCACGTAGCCCTCATCAAATCGTAGAGCGGATGCAAGATGAGATCGGGCCACACAATGTCTACGTGTTTGGTATGAACTCCAGCACGGGAACCGCCGTAGCGTTGATTGATGCCGACGAGCATATGAAGAAAGTAGGCTTCGGGACTGTGAAAACCAAGTCGGGGATCAATAGCTACTTCGATCACCTAGATCGCATGGGTGACAAGGTGCCCAGCCAGAGTTTGATTCGCTGGTGGTTTGCTTATGCCGATGAGCCGATCAAACTCGGTCCCTCAGGAAATATCTTCCAACTTCCCGAGCAGTGTGTTGCGGTATTGAGTGAGCAGCAGTGGGTGAATCGTCAATGTCGCGCGCCGACGGGTGGCAATGATCCAGCCGCCGATGCTTTTGCGAAAGGCATTACGGCTAAGTTGGATGGTCTTCGCAAGACGCACACATCTTACTCTCGGTTGAGTGCCGTTTTTGAACTTTGTTTGGCTTTGCAACTCGCATGTGATCGAACCGGTCAAACTTCTCTGGAAGCTTGGCTGCCAAATTTGTTTTACATCGGCAAACAGGTTCCACCCGAGAATCCTCAGCCCAAGACCGTTGAAGGCTTAACGACCTGGCACAAGATGAAGACCGGAACAATCGTTGCTGTCGTGAGCGGCGGTGTCAAAGTGGACTCACGAAGCATCACTTCACAGGAGAATCTCGAACCGTCCAAGTTCTTGGCTAGTTCAGTAGTGCCAGATCTGCCCGAAGAGCCTAACGTGGCTCATGCCAAGTGGTGGTGGGACGGCGATAGATAACAAGTTGCCTAAAACGGACGAAAGTACACACGGCGTTCTCTCTTGAGAACGCCGTTTTCTGCAGTGGGTTGCGCCAAGATTTCACTCCACCGGTGTGCTAGAATTCCTACCTCATTCGGATTCGCCAGAAATTTTCAGACGCACTACCTGCGGAACTCCGATAGAGCGATCAGGGTGTCCGCCCAGTTGCCTTGGAAGCGAATGGCTCGGTCGTGGATGTAGACCATCGCAGGCGGTTTGTGTTCTGCGAACTCGTCTACTTCTATGTTGTGCTTTGCAAGCCATTTTTTCATTGCAACGCGGCCTTCTGGCATGGAATAGCGGGTGGAGTGAGTGACAACGCGATTCTCTTGCCTCATACGCTGAAGGTTCATTGGGTGCCGTGGATCGGCGGATCTGGAATAGAATCCATACCACTCCAGCCTGTTCTGTAGTATTGAACGATGCTATCGAAAATGATCTAGATGGTTCTTCGCACAGGTAAGATTTACGCCGAATCGCAATTTGAAAGCCCAGCCAGGCGTGTGCAGATAATGCGATCCATCGCATCATGTCCATCTAGCCAATCATCCTCTCGCCACTGTTCTTCACTGTACACCTTTGTGTAAAGCTCGTGAGTGTGATGGCGACTTGCCAAGCGTAGCCAGTCACTGTAGCGATGCCATTCCGATTTGACTGGAATAATTTTAGGAGCCTGGCCCAAGTCTTGTTGCAGAAAGTCGCTTGTCAGTCGCATTCCAAATCCATTGACACTGTAAGTGCACATCGACTGGGCGAACACGATTACCAAGTGAAATCCACCGCGACCGTTGGAATTCATCAAGAGTGGGGCAATGCCTATCTCGCGTAATTGTTCATGCCAGGATCGAGCCGCGACAAAGTTGCCTTCCGAAGTGACCGATGGTTATCTTCATCATGCAAGTCGATATCGATGCAAAGCCATCGAGACGAGAGATCCGACGAAGCGTTGTGCAATCCTAAGATGCTACTTACGATTTGCGTTTTAAAATGTTTTCCAGTGACGACTCGTTCAAGAAGTCTTTACCACGTTCGTGACGGAACGGTGTCGTAATGGCGTGGTTGGCAGATTGTTCACGGTAGCAATTATCGACGTAGCAACGCCAGAAGTTGTTGCGATTGATCAAGCAACGCATTTTACACTCAGCTAGCTCGGGAGCCCTTTCTCGCCATTCTCCCGCGATGCGCTCAAAATATTCCATGATTGGGCTAAGGGCATCGAGTAGTCTTCAATCAAGATTTCGACAGAAGTTATACTAACCAGAGTACGGATTTGCACTGAAGACTGAATTCGAGTGAGTTCATTGAGTCCTGAACGTCGAGTGGGGACTCTAAGGAGATGGTGTGAAACTGCCTCCGCAAAAGACTTTGCCCCCAAATTGGTGATCCACAGAAGGTTGAGAAGATGACGCAAGCATCGAAATCATCATTTGTCGATCTTTATGCTCTGCTCGGGCTCACGCCTCAGTCCGGCACAGCGGACATCCAGTCTGCGCTCAAGAAATGTGCTCATGCGGCCAAGGCAGCGAAGGATCCCGCCGAAGCCAAACGGATTTCGAAGTTGTTTGAGCTGGGCAAAGCGAATTTGCTCGAAGCCAAACGCAAACGTGCCTACGACAAAAAGTGGCATGCCGAATGTGTTTCCGCACCCTTTTCGGAAGATGAAATGGACTGGGACTGGTCCATGCTGGAGGGAGTCCTGCCGGAGGGCGATCCAACGGCTGATTTCGATATGGCGGATTTTCTTGAGCACTCAGCAGATTTGCCTGAGGTGAATCCACAAGGTGACTATCTCAAGTTGCAATCACTGCTAACTGGCGAACCCATTACTGTGACGGCAGTAGTTGAAGCCGAAGTAGAAGGTTACGGCGAGCCAGCTGTTCCGACACTAACGCCGGTTACCGGCTCCGCACCGCCGCCTCCACCAGCCAAATACAAGAGTTCGTCGTCGCCAAAAAATAAATCATTGGCCAAGTCGATTCGCAAGAAACGCAACCAATCCACGTATCTAATGATTGCAGCGATGCTCGGCAGTGTTGGTGCGATCGTGGGGCTTCTCGCATTCTTGCTTCAATACAACAACGAAGATAGGCCAGCTGAAACTACTACCATCATTGTGACGAAGGCGGAGAGCCCTAAAGGCAAAGCGAAGGGCGAAAACGACGAGCCTGTGAAGCCTCGGCGAAGTGGTCTTCCTCAGGTCGGTGGAATGGTCACCGATCCAAACGAGGGTGGCAAGACAACGCCTCCAATGGGCGAAGGCAATATGGGGCAAGATCCCAAGCCTATGCAGCCTCAAGATCCAAAGCCTGATCCTGGCATGGAACCGATGACACCGGAGCCAGAACCGGAGCCTGAACCCGAGCCACCAGCTGTGTTGCTGACGGATAAAGAGAAGGCCGATTGGAAGGAAGGGATGCTTGGCATCCGCGAGCTGGCTGGCCAACAGGACTACGGTCAAGCGGAAAGTGAAATTGCCAAGCTAGAAAAGGCTGCCAAGAGCAAGGCTCAGCAAGATCAGTTGATCCGCCTTAAGACCGCAATCGACCTGGCAAAAACCTGCCAGCAGGCATTGCTTACCGCTATGTCAAAGCTTGGCCCTGGGTCTACTTTTCAAGTAAAATCCAATAAGATTTCCTTTGTAGAAGGCGGGCCGCAACGACTGATCGTCCGCATTGGTGGCGAGAACAAGCGATATCAGCTAACCGAGATTCCGATTGGTATCTTCGAAGGTCTTGTTGACTTAGAGTTGGATGTTGTTAACCAGCGAGCTCGGGCGGCAAAAGCTGCGTTCATCCTCTTTCACCCCAAGTCGAACGCTTTGACACTACCACGCGCTCGCCGAATCATGGAAGAGGCAGAGGGCGACGGAGCAGTGGCCGAAGGAACAAGCCTTATCTTCGACGATGATTATGAGCTGGAGTAGATGGCCTTTCGGAGCTCAAGCCGTTCTGGTTGTTGGCCCGGACCGGTAGTGGGATTCGCTCAGAATTCATGAGCTATTGGTGAAAGGCGAATTAGTCGTCAGCGAGCTTTACGAAAACTTGGCCGTCTACCACTTTGACTTCGTGGGAGGCTGTTGGTTCTGTGGCGGGCATAGTCAGAGCTTTGCCCGTTTGTACGTCGAATTTAGCGCCATGACGTGGGCAGATGATACAAGAGTCTTCGAGGGTGCCTTCGCCCAGCGGACCTCCATCATGTGTGCACTCATCGTCTACGCAGTAGATTTTATCTTGGACTCGAGCCAAGATCACAAATCGGTCATTAACCTCAAGGCAAAGCTTGTTGGACTCAGAGAAGTCGGACAGCAGGGCAACAGAGATGAAGTCGCGCACAGTATTTTTCGGTTCGAGTGAGAGTTAGTTGAAAGCCGCTGAACGAGCATACCGAAAAAAATCATCTGGACCGTGGGATTCAGCGTTTGTGGATCCTGGTTTAACTGTACTCGCGAACTTGTCGAGCGATGGAAAGTCCCAGAGCCTCACGAACACTCTCGATCGTGATGCGGTCAAAGATCTGCTGGAAGAAGCCGGTGACAATCATGCGCACCGCTTCCTTTCGCGTGAATCCGCGACTCTGAGCGTAAAAGATCAGTTCTTCGTCCACCTTGCCAGAAGTACTGCCGTGGGTGCAACGCACATCATCCGCAAGGATTTCTAGGCCAGGGATAGAATCTGCTCGCGACTGGTCGCTCAGAAGCAAGTTGTCATTCCGCTGATAGCCGTCGGTTTTCTGGGCCCCTGGATCCACGGCAATCATGCCTCGCCAAACGGTGCGGGACTTGTCTTGTAAGGCTGACTTGTACAGGAAATCACTGCGGCAATGGGCAGCATGGTGGTGCTGTACGGTGTTGTACGTCAGCTGTTGTTTCTCTTGCGTGAACATCACGCCGTTCACTTGACTGTATGCGCCTTCTCCAACAAGTGAGACCTTTTGGCCGACTTGCGAGAAGCGACTTCCGATGGCGGCGATCGTCCATTGCAATGTTGCATCGCGATCGACACTAGCCCGCTGATGAGCGAAGTGCCAAACCTTACGCCCCCAGTCTTGCAGATTGACGTAGCGAAGGTGTCCACCCGGTTTGACGATGATCTCCACGCCGCCAAGGTGCAAACCTGCGGCTTCCGCCGAGCTACTGTTAGACTCGTAGAGGAAGGTTGCTTCCGCACCGTCCTCAACAACGATCAAGGTATGTCCCGTGTCGACTCGCCCGTCTGTCATGCCGACTGCGACGTGGACAGGTTGGTCGAGGCAAACACCCTTGGGGACATAGAGCAACTGTCCACCTGACCAAGTCGCGGCGTGCAGGGCTGCGAAACGATTTTGATCGGCCGCGACCGTTTGATGCAAATGTGCTTGAACAAGCTCTGAGTGTTCCGATGACAGTCGGCTCAAGTCGCCAAAAACAACGCCTTGAGCGGCCGCGGCCTCATTCACGGTTTCTTGGATCGTAACGCCATCGAGAATTTGCATACTTCCTGCGAAGTCGACTCCTTCGGCGAGCCAGCAAGGAATGCCAGCCGTACCAAAGTCAGCTAAGGTCGAGTATGGCAGATCGTAGCGTTCTAGTTTGAAGCCTCGCAAGTCACTCCGCATCCAATCTTCTTCCTTGCGAGTCGGCCATTCGCTGCATTGGAAGTCTTGCCATGAAGTCTTGCGACTTTGTGTCAGCCATTCAGGCTCCTGCAGTTTTGATTGAAACTGCTCGAATCCGGCGTCGTCGAATGGAAGGGAAAGGTTCTCGGAGTGAGGTGTTTCCGTAGCCGTCATCAGTGTTACTAAACGTGAAGGGGATTGGATTTGGCCCGACATCCGTACAGTCGAGCATTGCTTTGCCGGTAGGCCCTTACTAGCCCACCGAGCCTTCCATTTGCAATTGAATTAGCCGGTTCATTTCTACCGCGTATTCCATCGGAAGTTCTTTCACGAGCGGCTCGATGAAACCATTGACAATCATGGTGCTCGCTTCGAATTCACTTAGTCCGCGGCTCATCAGGTAGAACAACTGTTCTTCTCCGATGCGAGAAACGCTTGCTTCGTGGCCAATGCTCACGTCTTGGTCGAGGATTTCGATGTAGGGGTAAGTGTCTGACCGGCTCTCCGGATCGAGCAGCAGAGCGTCGCAGACAACATTGCACTTGCTGTTCTTCGCATCGTTTTCGACTCGGACCAACCCGCGGTAGCTACTGCGGCCACCGTTTTTGCTGATCGACTTGCTGATGATTTGGCCCGTCGTGTTAGGAGCAGCGTGTACCAACTTGGCGCCGGCGTCTTGGTGCTGTCCCTTGCTCGCGAAAGCAATGGATAGGATCTCACCGCGAGCCCCTGGTTCCATCATGTAGACGGCCGGGTACTTCATCGTCAGCTTGCTACCCAGGTTTCCGTCGACCCATTCCATCGTCGCATCTTGGTAGGCCATCGCTCGCTTGGTTACCAAGTTGTAGATATTATTGGCCCAGTTTTGGATTGTCGTGTAGCGACAGCGCGAACCCCGCTTGCAGACCACTTCTACCACGGCCGAGTGCAGGCTTTCACTGCTGTACATCGGGGCAGTGCAGCCTTCCACGTAGTGGATGGAAGCACCTTCGTCGACGATGATGAGCGTCCGTTCGAATTGCCCCATGTTCTCCGCATTGATTCGGAAATAGGCCTGCAGCGGGAATTCGATCTTCACTCCTGGAGGGACGTAGATGAAGGAGCCACCAGACCAAACCGCCGAGTTCAAAGCGGCGAACTTGTTGTCGTCCGGTGGGATGATCGTACCGAAGTACTCTTTCATCAAGTCAGGATATTCTTTGAGTGCGGAGTCGGTGTCTAAGAAGATCACACCCTGCTCGGCCAAGTCTTCCTTGAGTGAGCCGTAAACGACTTCGCTTTCGAACTGAGCCTTCACGCCTGCCAAGAACTTTTTCTCAGCTTCAGGGATTCCGAGCTTGTCAAAGGTGTCCTTGATTTGCGCGCAGATCTCCAGGGCTCTC
>PKCQ01000664.1 GCA_002862265.1 Planctomycetaceae bacterium
CGCTATCCGCAGACGTTCTGCTCCGCCCCGATCAATTTCTTGAATCGTCTCGTGTAGTCGATCTTGGGCGGCTTGCGTTTCACGCCGATTGGCTGCCATAGAATCGCTGTTTGTGGTAGCCTCGTCCTTAATGCGCTGATTGAATTGAGTCTTCGTATCGTCGAGCGAGGAGATTAGCTTCTCACGTGCTTGGTACTTGATTTCCTTGGCTCGCTTGCGGATCTCTTTTAGTTTTTGCTTGTGATCCCTTCTGAGCGACTCGACCTTTTCATCCCGCCAAGCCTGCACCTTGGCGAATTGTTCATCGCGCTTTTCGGCTAGTGCCGATAGCTCCTCTTCGTTCTTCTTGACGGCGAGTTGGTCGCCACGAGCGTGTACTTGCTCGCCCTTGTCGAGGATGGCCAAGAGCTTGGGATACTCGCGACGAGCCGAGCGTTTTAAAAGGGGCCGAACGCCCAAGTATCCAATGATGATGAAAACAAAAGTTGCGCCAGCACCGGACATCGCGGCGTTGAGCAATTGCTGCGCTTCTGTCGCTATCAGAACGGCAGTTACAATGACAAAAAAAATTGCACTGAAAACCCAGAAGTAGGCTGTATCTACAAATCGTGCAAGTGGATTATTCGTGATCCGATCTGCCTGTTGTTTGGCGGCTGAGAGTACTTGATTCAGTTTTTCACCAGCTTCTTTGGAAGTTTGCAACTTCTCCACGAAGCTTTGGCCGTCCAGCTCGTCTTTCTGCGGGAGCTGGAGGCTTCGTTTTGTTAGGATCGATGCTGTTTGGCTTTCGATCGCCGTAATTTGGTGGTGCACGGAATTATGTGATGCTCGGAACTTGCGCAGTCGCTGAATCGGTGCTTCGTTTAACTTGCGAAACTTGAGGTCAATTTCATTGATCTTCTTCTGCGCTTCTGCAGTCGTTTGCTCAACTTTGGATTGTGCCTCTGCCTTGAGTGTTTTTTCCTTCTCCGCAGTGTCGTAAATCGCCTTGTAGGTTGCTAGCTCCGCTTCATCCCAGCAACTGTGGACCTGGTCATCCCAGTCCGATACAGTCACATCTTTCTGCGCCGCGTATTGCGACTCAAGTCGCTCTTCTTCCTGTGCGCAGCGAGCAGCGTACTCTTCAATCTGTTTTTCCAGTTCTTGCATCTTAGCTGCTGTTTCCTGCAAACCACCGCTCATTCGGGTCCGCAAACCGGTAACCAATTGTCCGAGACGACGCTGCGGAAGTGGTTTGGGTGTGGAATCAATCATGTCGGCTCCGATCAATTTAGAGCAAAAGGAGTAGTGGTTCTTCATGATGCCAAGGCGATGCTTCTTGGCACTTATTTCCCGTTACGGGTCGTCAGGGTCTCGAAGTCGTTTGGCCATTTCTTCAAATAGTTCAATTGTCGCAGCCAGGCTCGTGGTCAACGATGCGATGTTGGGCCGGATTTCTGCATAATGCTTTTGGATGAACTGCCGCCCTTTATCATCCTTCCAGACCTCTGCTGTCTCCTCCGCAGATTCTTCAATCTCCGCAGTGAGTTTGTTGATTCGTTGCGCCACGCCGGGCACATCATGACTCATGCGTTGCATCGCTTCCCCCGTCTTCGCCCTGCGAAACATCCGTATCGGCTGAAGTCGCGGTAGCGTCCTGGCCACTCGATGATGTCAGTGATTTCAGGCCCGCGGAGCGCAGTCCTGCGTACTCGACTAGCGTCTCCAGTTGTTGGGTAAGCTGGCCAACAGCAACCAGCAGATCGGCATCTGCCATATCGCGGACCCGTTGAAATTTTCCCTGGTTCTTCTGGATTTCTCTCTCCCAGGCTCCAGCGGCTCCGCGGGCGGTGCGCAATCTTTCTTCGCAGAGGTCCCGACGGTCTTCGGTGACTCGGACTCTCTTTTTTTGCTCCGTGCAAGGACGCCGTTCATCCTGTCGCACATAGGACATGCAACGCGACAGTGCCTCTTGTGCCTCGATATAGGCGTGTCTTGCTCGACGTAACTCTTCGTTCCAGTAGTTTGGAGCTTCTCGTTGAATCCAATTGGACAGCCGACGAATCTCAACTTCAAGATTTTCAAGCTCCTTAAGCAACTGCGTTCGGTAACGCTTCGTGTGCTCGAGGAAATGATCGAGTTGTTTTACTGAGCGAACATCAGCGTGATCCGCGGCCATTGCGTCACCAGAAAAATGAACCTTGTTTGCATCCGGATGGAAATCCAATTCGAAGGTGGATTGCGTTCACAAAACTTACGTCGACAACTATCGGAAAATCGAGCGACCGCCGAAGCCGGTCACGCCGTGCCGCTCGCAACTGATCAACAGAGCCTATCGCTCCAAGTACTGTTCAATTATCTCCGCTTTCTTGAGCAGATAGGGGACATGTTGTTCGGTCGACTCCAGCAGGCGATTTACCATCTTCACCTGCTCTTCAAACTCTTCCGAGAACTTTCGATGCTCTTGGTCACGCCAGCTTTCAGCCAAGCGGGCTTGTGCTTGAGTGAGAGACGAAGTGGTCTCACGGACCTGCTGGCTGTATCGCTTCAACATGGCCGCAAATTGTCTTAGCTGCTCGGGATCTACGATTGCTTGCGCCATTTCGGCCGTTCTCCCTAAGAGCGCAAGCGACGCACAATCGCTGGACGCAGCGAAGCTTGGGCTTGCAAGAAGAAAAGAATAACGAAGAGGTTGGTATTTTAGCAGTTTCGAAACCCAATTGCAGGAAGTTCCGTCTCCCGAACCCTCGGAGCTTTTTGCCTGCCTGCCAGGAGAAGGATGAAACTGTCAGTCAGCCTCCTGCCGCGTTGCTGCCGGATTCCTACAATGTTAGGGAATCTGCCTGGTCGAATGTCACGACTGGGAACTGATTATCGACATTCACTCGACCAAGTCCTATCAACCTCGATACCGTTTCACTAATGGAGCTGAGAGCTGTCGTGACGAGTTTGGCTGTACTGCAAGAACACTACGAAGAGCCTTACCATCGCGGCGACTGCGAGAATGCCACGCATGCCGCGGAGGCGGCATGTGAGGAAACGGGCTGCCAGATCCGTTTCGAGCTCTGCTTGTCAGACGGCAGAAACGTTTCCCACGAATGCTCTCCAGTCGAGGAAAACACTTTGCAGGAGATTTGGTGGGATGGTCAAGGTTGCGTCTATTGCGAGGGCCTTGCATCTTTTCTTTCCGGAGAGCTCGAAGGGAAGCGGTGGGAAGGATCAGCGGCTAACGAAATTCTCGAGCGAACCCAGGGCAACTTGGTGGAGTCGCGTCCTTGTTTAGCATTGATTCCACAACTTCTGCTTGCTGCCGTTGAGAACTCCCAGCAAGCAGATGACTGGTTAGAGGCGGGAGAATTTGGCGGACCCAGCCTTGGAGAAGAGTGCTAGCTCTCAGAAATTGGAAGAAACGGCGAACTGAACTCATGGTAAGTGATTGGCTAAAAAGTATTCGGCAGGATTTTCCGATTCTGCACACAGAGATGAATGACAAACAGCTCATCTACTTCGACAACGGCGCGACTACTCAGAAACCTCGTCAAGTCATCGAAGCGATTACAAATTACTACGAGCGGGATAACGCTAACGTTCATCGGGGTCTGTACGGACTCAGTCAACGAGCCACGGATCGCTACGAGGCGGCTCGCGCCCGCGTGGCCAAGTTCCTTGGTGCGGAGCGTCCGGAAGAATGCATTTTCGTTCGTGGAGCGACCGAAGCAATCAACCTTGTAGCAAGCAGCTGGGGGAAGCTGTCGCTCGGCCCTGAAGACGAAGTGATTGTAAGTGGACTCGAACACCACTCGAACATTGTTCCTTGGCAAATGGCTTGCGCCGCAGCAGGCGCGGAACTGAAGGTCTGGTATGGCGATCTCGATGGCTGCCTGCAGCTCGATGAGTTGCAGAGGCTTATCACGGCTAGCACTCGAATGATCGCGGTACAGCATGTTTCCAACGCACTCGGCACCATCCACGATGTAGCGGGGCTAACTAACTTAGCTCGGCAAGTTGGTGCGAAGGTTCTCGTTGACGGCGCGCAATGGATCGGTCATCAGCCAACTGATGTCTCGCAACTAGGCTGCGATTTCTACGTTTTCAGTGGGCACAAACTTTTTGGGCCAACCGGAATTGGAGTGCTCTGGGGACGCAAGGAGTTGCTAGAGTCGATGCCGCCTTACCAAGGTGGTGGGGACATGATTGAAACCGTCTCCTTTGACAAGACAACTTATGCTGAGCTACCAAATCGATTTGAAGCAGGTACGCCGGATATGGCGGGTGCAATTGGTCTAGCGGCTGCAATTGACTACGTTGCGGACATCGGGTTTGACAAGATTGCTGCTTGGGAGCTCCATCTACTCGAATTAGCGACTGAGCGGCTCGAATCCGTTCCCGGCCTTAGGATCATCGGCAAATCACACGAGAAGGCTGCGGTGCTAAGTTTTGTGCTAGAGTCTCCGTCCATCGCGCCAATGGACATTGCGACCCACCTCGCCAACGCCGGCATTGCTATCAGGACTGGACATCACTGCTGCATGCCTTTGATGGGACAGATGGAGGTTACGGGGACAAGTCGCGTTTCGATGGCCTTTTATAACACCGAAGAAGAAGTAGAGGCTCTTCAGGTGAGTTTGATGGAGTTAGTCGAGGGGCGTAAGAATCAAAAGGCCATGCTCCCTGATTCCCAAGATGGTACAGAGATCCAGTTTGGTAGCTCCGAGTTTGGCTCGGTGGTAGAAGCAGCCGAAGAGCTCGCAGAGGAGTTCCTGGACTTTGACGACGCCGAAAGTAAAACGGAATTGCTGATGGAGTTCGGGCAGTCCGTTCCAGATCATTTCGAAGCCCTGAAGAAGATCAGTGAAGCGGTTCCCGGTTGCATGAGCGAAGTTTATCTGGTGGGGCGTCCTGCCCCAACTGACGCGACGCGATTTGAGTTCGCTGCGGATTCAAACGCGGGAATTGTTCGCGGACTAATTGCTGTTTTGCAGCAATTGTTCAGCGGCCAACAAGTTGATGAAGTACTGAGCTACGATCTGGAAGGATTCTTTCGGCGTATAGGGCTCCACCAATTCGTCTCAACTCAACGTCGCAGCGGTTTGGCAGGCATGATTCGCCGCATTCGAACGTTGGCGGAGACCCAAGCCAGTCGAAACGATGGTTAAGTCAAAACGGCGTTTTTCTTGTTTTTACTTCATTACCCTTCATGCTTGTGGGAGGGGCGGGCGTTGCCCAGCGTTACATGTAGGTGCGCTCGGTTGAGGCATCATCGACACACATTTGTAGAGTGAGTCGAACGTCTAGCATCGGGCTGGACCAGGAAAACGCTGGCCCGCAGCGAGCGCCCTCAGCTATAAGGGCGAAACACGGACTAGCCTTACTACCCTGGCCTCGAAGGAACGACTTGTGCTTTATCGGGCGAGACTCTGCTAGAATAAGGATTCCACCCGAGGGCCATTTCCAATCCTTCCTGTCCAAAAGACGTTCTATGCAACGAATCGTTGTTTCGCTAGCTGCAACAATTTGTATCGTTGGGACTTGCTGTGCGGATGAAGCAATCAGCTTCAATAACGACGTCCTGCCTGTTCTGCAAAAACGCTGCTTGGATTGCCATGGCACAGATCTGGCTGAATCTGGTTTAAGACTCGACTCCAGTCTTTGGGCTCTGAAAGGCGGAGATTCGGGCGAGAAAGTCATCCAGCCTGGAAGCAGCCAGGGCAGCTACCTTTACCAACGAGTTACGACGCGGGATTCAAACGAGCGAATGCCGCCAGAGGCTGATCCGCTTGACGATCGAGAACTCGAAATCTTGCGGCAGTGGATTAACCAATCAGAAATATGGAAGCCAATTGAGGAAAAACTGGCGGCCACCAAGTCAGATCACTGGTCTTTCCAGCCACTACGAGAAACTGCAGTCCCTCTCGCGAATGGCGAGAGCCCGATCGACCACTTTATCGACAAGCGTTTGTTGGAAGCTCAACTCACACGCTCAAGAAGGGCTTCTCGAAGGCAATTGATCCGACGGTTACACATGGTGATGCACGGCATGCCGCCGACTCCCGAGCAGGTGCGAAACTTCGTTGCGGATGATCGCCCTGATGCATGGGAGCGGCTCGTGGGCAGCGTGCTGCGTAGTCCACGATATGGCGAGCGTTGGGCGCAACACTGGCTCGACCTTGCCAGATTTGGCGAAACAACTGGATTCGAAACGAACCGCGAGCGACCGAATGCATGGCCTTACAGGGACTGGGTGATCAATGCGTTAAACAAAGATAAGCCCTATGACGAGTTTATCGTCGAACAGATTGCAGGCGACGCGATCAGTGATGGGATCGGCACGGCGTTCTTGGTGGCGGGGCCAAACGATATCGTAAAGAGCAAAGATCCAAACTTGACGAACACGCAGCGGCAAGACGAATTGGCCGACATGATTAACACGACGAGCACGGCCTTCCTGGGGCTAACCGTCGGATGTGCACGCTGTCACAACCACAAATTTGATCCCATTTCGCAAAGCGATTACTACTCTCTGGCAGCAGTATTCGCCGGTGTGAATCATGCGGAAAGAACTTTGCCATTATCGTCAGAAACGCAGGCAAAGATTGCAGAGCTCGATAAGACGATAAAGCAACTGACAGATGATCTCAAGCAGTTTAATGTTCTCGAGAATCCAAATTTACGTGCACCGGTAACAGCGGAGCGGAATGTCGAAGACTTTGCCCCAGTTGAGGCGTGTTTTGTTAGGTTTAATGTCCTTGGAACGAATCGAGGTGAGGCATGTATCGACGAACTCCAGGTGTTTTCCGCAGAGAAGAATGTTGCCCTGGCACAGAATGGCGCGAGAGCTTCCTCATCGGGAGATTTTGTCCATCCGTTGCACAAACTCAAGCATATCAACGACGGCGATTTCGGGAATGCAAAGAGCTGGATTTCTGGTACGGTCTCGGGAGGCTGGGTGCAGATTGAGTTCGCGAAAATCGAGCGGATAGAGAGGATTGTGTGGCAGCGTGACCGAACTGGAGAATACTCAGATAGATTGGCGACCAACTATCAGATCACTGCGTCGGTAGATGGCGAGAAGTGGTTTCAATTGGCGAGCTCGGAAGACCGCAATCTCTTTTCTGAGAATTCAGCGCCCCGATACGATTTTTCTCAGTTTCCAGACAGCCTTGCTACGAAAGGGAGAGCTTGGCTCAAACAATTGCAAGATAACGAGAGTGCTCGGCAGCGCCTCCAAGCATCCGAAAGAGTTTACGCCGGAACATTTGCCCAGCCAGGTCCAACGCACCGACTTTATCGCGGCGAGTACACCTCTCCTCGCGAGGAAGTACCGCCAGCAGGGATAGCTTCGCTTTCCGGACCGATTATCGAACGCGACGCGCCGGAACAGCAAAGACGGGTGGCGATTGCAAAATGGATCGCAAGCGAGAAAAATCCGTTGACGGCT
>PKCQ01000708.1 GCA_002862265.1 Planctomycetaceae bacterium
GGCGCCCCGCGTCGGTGCCGAGCTCCAGCGATGAAAATCGAGTCAAGTGCCCCACTTCCTTAGCGGCAACTTGGTCTACGGACACGCCAGAGCGAATATCTTTGCCGTTTGTTTTGCGAGGTTGAGCACCGGTAAGGAAGACGGAAGCACTTCGAGCGTGATCGCCCGCACCGTCTCCATTGGCACGGCCCTTGTCGTGGGTTAGTCCGGAAAGAACCATCAAGTTCTCGCGAACTGGAGCCAGGGGCTGGAGAATCCGTGGCAGGTCGAATCCATAGCCCTCGGTCTTCGGCGTCCAGTTCGGCATGTGAATACCGTTGGGCACGAAAATGTACGCCATTCGATTCACAGGCGTTTGAGTTGCTGCCTTGGCTACAGTTGAGGTTGCTTCTAGCCACGGCAAAGCCAACGAGACACCCAAGCCTCGCAATAGTGTTCTTCGACGGATTGATGGATGAATCATTTTCTTTCTCCAATACCCCCAGCTATGCAAACGCGCTCAGTAGCATCCCTGAACTTTTTAGTCTGCCAGTTCTTGCAAACGAAATGGATCGCTTGTGACAATCGACTTGATCAATGTCTGAAAGCTGTAATTGTCCGATTCAAGTCGTACAAGAACTCCATTTATCGTACACCGATCGTACACGCCAAGCCCGCGTCCCAACGCGTAAGTCAGCATTTTTCGACTCATGCAGCGACAAAACGCCGCTTTCTTATCCTCGGCCAGCAAATTAACCAACTCCACGGGCCCTTGGAACTTCCGTCCGCCCGGCAAAATACCTGACGGATCAATGGAATTACGACCGTCTTGATCGCGCCATTTTCCGATAGCGTCAAAGTTCTCCAAGCCAAAACCCAGCGCGTCCATCTTGGTGTGGCAGACAGCGCAGTTCGGATTGGCGCGATGCTGCTCCAGCTGTTGTCGCAGCGTCCCCAGCGTTTCACCCGATTCATCCAGTTCTGGAACATCGGGCGGCGGCGGAGGCGGAGGCTCACCGAGAAGGTTATCTAATACCCACTTCCCGCGTTTGACTGGTGAGGTTCTAGTTGGATTGGAAGTGATAAGTAACACACTCGCGTGCATCAAGATTCCGCTGCGGCTGCCTCCCAATGCTACTTTGCGAAAGTCGTTTCCTTGAACGCCTTCGACTCCGTAGAATCCAGCAAGGTCCTCGTTCAAAAAACTGTAGTTTGCATTAAGCAGTTCCAGGACACTACGGTTTTTCTTCAGCAAATGCGAGAAGAGTTCTTCCGTCTCACGCCGCATCGCGCTACGAATCCGCTCATTGAAGTCGGGAAAGCTATTCGGGTCTGGTGATAGGTTCTCCAGATCGCGAAGCTGTAACCACTGTCCGGCGAAGTTCTTCACTAAAGCTTCAGACTTGGGATCTGTTAGCATCCGGTCTACTTGCTCTTCCAAACCTTCCGTGGTCCTCAGCTTACCAGACTTTGCGACCTCAAAAAGCTCCTCATCTGGCATGGTTGACCAAAGGAAATACGAAAGACGCGAAGCCAATTCAAAGTCATCCAACTTTCGAACGCCGTCCTCAAACTTGCGGTTATCGTCGGACTCGACGCGATAGATGAACTGAGGAGAAGAGAGCACAGCGGTGATCAGAGTCTTGCGGATCTCGTCGGGAGTAAATCCTTTCGAGTAAGTAGCTCGCATCAACTCGAAGATTCGATTCTTGTCGTGACTTGAAAGCGGTCTGCGGTAGGCTTGGAAGGCAAGCCGCTCCGCGTTCTCTCTAGCCGCTGTAACGACTTGTGCGAGGTCATTAGGGTCGTCCGCCTTTGTAGGGAATAGACGTTCCGTTGCTTTCTCGCTTGCAATTACTTGATTGGCCACTTCGGTAGCAGCCGCAATGTACTTTTCCATTAAGATTGGCGGCAGCGTCAGGACGTCACCGATGTTGTCAAAGCCGTCACCGACATCATCAGATGGAAAATCCTTGGCCAGCTTGAGATCCAGTCCGGTAAGGTCGCGAATCGTATTGTCGTACTCGACGCGATTCAGTTTTCTTATCGTCACACGTCCAGGGCGACTTACTTCGCCACAATCGAACTTTTCTAGCTCGCCGTCAATCCATTCCAGCAGAGCCACTCTTTCCGTGGCCTTAAGTTCGTCGTAATCCGCTGGGGGCATTTGTTGCTCGCGCAGAACCAGCAGCATCTTCTCAACGGTTTCAACTCGACGATCCAGTGGTTGATTTTGCTCAAAGAAATCCACCACAATACCGCCTTCGGCTTCGTCGCCTTTGTGGCAGTCGTAGCAATAGTTGCGAAGCGTTTCTAAAGCGCTATCGCGGGCTCTCTCTTTCGCAGGCAAAACAGCACACGCCGCGATCAAAGTAAAGCAACTCAGCGATGCTTGGAGAAAACGTGGAAAATAGATCACACTACTCCTATCGGTTCGAGGTGGCTGTTCCTGATGCCCAGCTAAAAAAGCCGAGTGAGGGCGCTCGATGATTCGAAGCCCGTATTTAGTCCAAGGTGGGAACCGTCTCAAATGGTTTCGATTCACCCATTTCGAGCCTGGCATGGACTTTAGCATTTTTCCAGGAGTTTTGGTTGCCGCACTCGATCAACTCTAGTCTCTCGGCCAACTCGTGTCAGCCTGAGCCTGACGAGGTGAGAAGGCTAGTCAGGAATTCAAGCTACCTGCATTCAGCCGAAACACGGTAACGGTTCTCTCGTTAATGACCGCGGTTAGCGTTAAAACAGCTGAAATGCAGAGTTTTTTGCCCTTTCCGAAAGCAGCTAGGAATTCTGGGAGAGTCTGCCACTGCCCGCTCTAGACGCCCTTCGAGGCTCGATGCCATGCATCGGTTCAGGCTTACAAGATAAACAGGTTATTCCCCCATTGAGCGAATGGCCCTCGAAATTCCCAGAGGCCCACTGCATGACCCTTGACGACGCCGTGAGCGCCTGGGATCCCTGCGACAGCTGCCAGTACCGCGACCAGTCTGAGGCTATGACCAAAGGCCGAGTCTGTTGTGGGTAGCGTGGACGATCGGAGACTTGCCGGGTACGAATGGAAGGCGTTGATCTCAGTTGCCGCGTGATTGCGTGCTGCGGTGCAAGACTAGATTTTGTGGGTTTCTGTGCTGCCGTATTTCGCAACGCAGCACATATATGTGCTCTGAGGAAGCTGACGACTGCGATCCAGGTCATGATCTCCAAATCCAGTGTCATTCTGCGGCCATTGGATACTTGGTTCGTTCGGATTGCGAGTTTCCATTTCGGAATTTGCCAGACGCAGATCCGGTTGCACAGAACAGAGTTGAAGATGGGTACTAATGCAACGTAGGGCAAGATTTGATTCACGCCTGCAATGCCGGGTTTCTTTCCCAATATTGTCAGCAGAGCGAGCGATTCAGTGGTGCTCGATATGAACCACGCCAGAGTTTTGCTGCGATCGTCAAGCCAGTCCGCAATATGTTTCGAGGTGTCTTCATTGATTTCGCCAATAGGAGCAAACAGCGTCCATAGGAGAGACTTTGAAAGATCCTTCGATTTCTTCGGTCACTACGGATTCGGACCTTTGCTACATAACTTCTGGCATCCGCGGGCCGGGAGTGGACTTGCAAGCAAACCAGTGTGCGATTTCCGAGTCCGATGCGGGAGTTGGTTAGGCGGCGAGCACCGTTTACGGAGAGCTATCTGATTTCTATGAAACACAATCCTACAAGTTGCTGTTGCACCGGTCTTTACTCAGTCGCCCGGTACTGAACGTTACCAAAACATAGGATTGATTGAAAATGAATCCAAAGAACGCAAGCCCCAGCCCGAAGCCAACACTGCTACCGAAGTTTCTCGCAACGTCAATTACCACAACAGTGGCAAGGACGATATTGACAAATGGTATTAGGAGTAGAAGTATCCACCAGATCGGCCTTAAGGCAGCCAATCACAGCAAGTGACTGGTATCTGGAAAGTCGACGATAAAGGTGTTCTCGCGATGGAAATGAATGATGATTGCGTCATGATAGCGCAAGTGCTGTTCAAGGATGGAAGACTCGACTTCTACATGATTGGTGATACCGAGGGACAACCGCCTCTAGAGTTTGCAAAAAAAAACGGTAGGCAATTCGGGTACGATGACGAGCTCGTACGAGTCATCTGGAAAACACTGACTACTCTGTCGAAAAGATCCGTGTTGACGAACCACAGAGTTTTCTGCCAATCCTTCGAGAACGAGTCTTTTTTCCATATAAGTGGACGCGACCGACGCAATCTTCCGACTCGTGAACAATCATGTCCGACCGCCAATTTCCAAGACTAGCTCCGCTGTATCTCATCAGCGCTGTTCTGACACTGCTTGGTTGCCTCTCGATTGCTGCACCGAGTGTTGCCGGAACCTGGGTCATAGGGATGCTGGGCGTGGTTCTGTTAATCGCCGGGATCACTCAGTTGATCACATTCTGGTGGGCTGAACGTCGATTGCAAAAAATCTCACCTCTTATCATCGGATTGGTTTCCGTTGTATCTGTTGTTGGACTTCTGACCGAGCCATGGATCGGATCAAAGATGGTCATCCTGGTGATGTCGGTATACTTTACGATAAGCGGTATTTGGAAAATCATCATTGCGTTCAGTTATTGACCTGCCAAAGTTTGGCTGATTCTGCTTGTCAGTGGTGTCATTGCCTGCCCTCTTGGCTACTGGTTGTACACACGCACCCCGGAGGAAGCACTTGACATCATCGGCGTTCTGGCCGGCATTGATTTCTTTTTGACCGGGATATTCATGCTTGCTGTTGCGATTACAGTCCGTCAATTGACGGCTATCTTGGAAGACACAGTCAAACAGACCACGGATACGTCGACCATGGATGAAGCGCTCGACAATTGAGATTTCGCGGATGTTGCGCAAAAAGACACTTAGGCCTGCTGTAAGGGATTTTGGCCAACACTGGCCTCAATTGCTCCTGGCCATTGGCATTTACAACGTCATCGCGCTCGTATTGCTTACACCCTTACTCGCACTTTTGTCCCAGGTACTACTTCGGCTTTCCGGAAAGCCGGTGCCTGCGGATCAGGACATTCTTTTCTTCCTTCTTCAACCTGCTGGCTGGATTTGTGCGGTCACTCTGGGCGCATTGTGGCCATGCATCATTGTGTTGGGGCAAGGCGCTCTGCTTTGGATTCTCGCTAGGTCGCGCTGTTCCAACGACTCTGATTCCGATAAGGCCACCAAACTCCGCACGGTATCAGCGATCCAATTTGCGATGTCACAGACATGGCACGTCACTCAAATCACAGCATGGGTGATCATCCGTGTGGGGCTCTTGGCAACACCTTTCCTCACAATCGCAGGGATTACCTACTCCCTTCTATTTAGTGAATTCGACATCAATTTTTATCTGCAGGCTAAACCTCCCAAGTTCATGGTTGCTGTTGGGATCGGTTTGGCTCTCTTCATAACATTCATCATTCTGCTGTTGAGATTCCTGACCGGTTGGCTTTTCGCATTACCAATCGTGCTTTTCGAGAATATACCTGTAGCAAAAGCGCTTCGAGAAAGTTCTCGGCGGACGCACGGTTCGAGGTCACAAGTCATCAAAGCTGTCAGCATCTGGCTGGGCACTGGATTGGGGCTATCCGCCATCACGACATCCCTGCTGCTGTTGTTCGGTCGCCTTATCATTCC
This sequence comes from Planctomycetaceae bacterium, assembly GCA_002862265.1. GTDB lineage: Bacteria > Planctomycetota > Planctomycetia > Pirellulales > Pirellulaceae > Aureliella. The sequence goes on from PKCQ01000708.1 coordinate 5,653, forward strand.
CAATGCTGCCAGTTCACTCGGATTACTGGTCATCTCACTCGGAATCTTTGTGCTGATCTGGACGGTCGTCCATATCCTGATCCAGATGACCATCAGTGGATTATTTGCATCGTTATGGTGGACTCTTTACCGGGAATTCGGATGCGATGACAAGATTGCTGCGTTTGGAGTGAACAACGCAACGACTTTACGCACTCGCGATGACAAGTTTCGCATTACTGGCACGCGACTGATTATCGGTTCAATGCTGGGCTTGGCAACTACAGACTGCATCGGAATCTGGACACTGAACATTGTTCGGCTCGATGATGATGTTGACATCATTGCCCATCGAGGGGCATCAGCGGATGCTCCCGAGAATACTTTGACCGCCATGAATCAGGCCATCGAATATTCCACCGACTGGGTTGAAATAGATGTCCAGCAGACGGGTGATGGTAAGGTTGTTGTTTTCCATGACAGTGACTTCATGAAGCTAGCCAATAACGATCTCAAAATCTGGGATGCAACCATGTCCGACCTGGAAACCATTGATATTGGCAGCCACGAAGATCCGATTTTCAAATTGGAACGCGTTTCAACGTTGTCTCAACTACTCACTACATGCAAGGGCAAGGCGTGAGTCGTCATTGAACTTAAATACTATGGCCATGATGATGATCTGGAGCAGCAAGTGCTGAGCATCGTCAACGCACATGAAATATCATCTGATGCAATATATATGTCTTTGAACCTGAATGCTCTTGATAAGATGAAGAAACTGGCACCTGATTGTCGTGTCGGCTTGCTGATGTCGGTGATAGGAGGGAGCATCGACAATACAAAAGCCGATGTTCTGGCGGTCAATGCGATGTTCATCGATCGTGCATTCGTCCGACGTGCACATGCATCTGGAAAAGATGTATGTGTCTGGACGGTGAATGATGCCGTCACAATGTCACGGATGATTAGTATTGGGGCGGATGGAATCATCACAGACAAACCTGATTTGGCCCGCCGCGTCTTGACAGAACGTGCGAAAATGAATCCGGCAGAACGATTACTACTGGAACTTTCCGAAACTTTCGGAATCAAGCCTGTCGTCTCGGAACAATAGCAACAAAACCACCCGGAAAATTGGGTGGCTACTGACGAAGTTCGGGAATTGTGGTGAAGCCCAATGCGAAAAAACGAGAAGGCATTGCTGCCTTCCCGTTGAGCTTTGGGGCGGTCAAGCTTTTTCGACTGACCTATTTAGCTGTCGAAACGTATTTGACAGAGCGGGAAGGCAGATTGGCAGCGACTGCTTCGACATAATAGAGGTCTGGCTGGCTTAGGCGGCGTTTGGGCACAGTGGTCGTTCGTCCGTTTGATTTCAGCAGCCGAACATGATCTTTGAAGATGACCAGCACGCGGCCTTCCATCTCAAACTTACCAGTGTTGTCCTTCCAAGTGCGATTGGCGGCTTCGTCGAAGAGCCCGTCAATAAATTCAACGTTCTCCGGTTCTCCGTGGGTTTTATTGGGCGTTACTGGGCGAGATGTCGGTTTCCCAAATAGCTCTTGAGCCGTTGGAGCTGACTCTCGAGTTCCGACGGCTTCAGGCGTAGAAACTCTGGGTGCCGTCGCGAAAATGTCGTCCAAGCAGACAGGCTGATTATCCGCCGAAGGACTTCCAAAAATGTGCTGCGAGAAGGAGACTTGTGTGGTTGATATGTGAGTGCCGAACAAGTCCTCTGCACTTGGAACCGACTTGTCACTAGTCTCTGGCTTCTTCTCCTCAGG
>PKCQ01000503.1 GCA_002862265.1 Planctomycetaceae bacterium
GTCGACGAAGATGGTCTGCAGAGTGCGGTGGATAGAATTTTTGCAGGGTTCGATGCGAGCGTTCACTTGACATCGTTGCCCAGTAACATTTTGCCTGAGCATGCGATTGGCCACATCAACAAAATGTTTGGCAAGCAAGAGGCACTTGATGAGGACAAAGAGAGTTCGATGGATCTGGCAATCATGTTTGAAGCCAAGATGTTCCATTCTCTTGGCATTCTTGACGATAGTCAGCTTTCCATGATCTACCAGATCGTGCTTCAAGGAAACGAAGGGGTTTCACTTGCTCGGGGAACCGAGGACGATCGCAGGCTAGTGATCGACGAAGTGCTCGAAAGAGGCTAAAGACCTTCAGCAGCTTAATCGGATATATCAAATGACTACAACAGGGTTCGGCTTCGGCCGAGCACTGTCTCTGTCCAAGGTTTCGAGAAACTGATATTTAAGTTCGTGTGATCGCAATGGTTGCGGGGTCGTAGAACCGAGCATCCCATTCCCAGTCGGGCAATGCTTGTGTCACATCAAAGCTTTTATCCGTCTCACACACAATCTGACTACCTGCAGGGCAGCTCTCCATCAGTAGCGACAGGCCATTGGTCAGCTTTTCGCACTCGGCCGTCCACAGACGGTAGGGTGGGCAAACAAAAACAATCCAGGGCTTGCTCCAATCACAATCTGGGAGCGACCGTGCTAAGTCAGTCGCCGAAAAGTTCTTGAGCCATCGCAGTGTATCAACGTTTTGCACCCGAATGCGATCCTTTAGCCCCAACTCCTCGAGGTTGTCGACAATTATATTGACGGCTTTGTGCATGAATTCCAGAATGATCGCCGCTTGAGAGCCACGGCTTACTGCTTCCAAGGCCAACACGCCTGTTCCGCCGAACAGGTCCAGTGTGCAAGTGTCGGCCAATTTACCGCCGAGCAAGCTGAAAACAGCTTCACGCGTTCTTTCCTTCATCGGGCGCGTTGCAGGATCACCGTGGTAGGTAACTTTGCGGCCGCGGAATTCTCCGGAGACTATCCGTAGCTTCGTGGATGCATGTTTCGGCGGCGTCGGCCGACGACTTCCCTTGACGCGTTGGGAAGAACGCTTCGGAGATTTTGCCATGGAGTCTTTGCCTGATCCGTTCACATTAGGCGACCGGCAGAAGAGCTTTTACCAATGGAAAGTGTTTCGCGCAAGGTAGTATCACGTGAAAAAGAACTTGGACTGGCAAGTTCTTGCTCGTCTTCCGCCTTAAGATCTGCGATTTGATCCGGCAGCAAGGATCAGGTCAACCCATTGTTGCGAAGCATTCGCATAGACCTCACTCTGTTTGCTGCAGAAGAGCGATGTCAAACCGCTTGATTTTTTCCATCAGGGCCATGCCACGGGTGAACAGGCTAAAGACAATAGTGAAGAAAATTGTCTGTCCCCCTATAAATGCGATTCTCAGCGGTTGCTGGAGCTCTTGCCTTGGCAAATGAGCGAACCGAGCTCCCTGTATCGGCCTTGGCTTGGAGCAAGTTCAGCCGAGTGAGAAGTGTTCGATGCATTTTTTGAGCCTGACGGTACTTCTCTTTCGCGAAGACCACTCTTGCTATGCCGCCGAATCACAAGCTTTTTATTCGACTCTCTTGTGAGCCTGGATGCCAAGGTAATCAGCTCGAATTTCAAGAACCTGATCCGACTCAGCAGTTAGGCTTTCTTAGGTTGATACGTCCTTTTCGGAATCCGAACTGGAAGCTGGGGCAGTTGAGGATGTCTCAGATTACAGCTCAAGCTCGGCTATGCCCATCTTAGCCTCGACCTCAAGCTCGTGCACCATCTCCCCAAGAAGCTCGAGTTGAGAGTAAGCAGAAATTTGTGGATCAGGGTTCCTGAGCAGAGGAAGTCCTGTGCTTCCTCGTTCATTGGCGTATTCCCTGGCGTTTGTATTCCATGTTCAGTTTCCAGATACGAATCGGATCGTTGAGCCATTGCTGTAGCTCTCGGTGATCTTTGATCGCCCTCATCCGAATGTACGAGCAAGTACTGCTTGGTGATCTCATGTAAATTCTCGCGGCGTATTCTGCGTCCGCATCCTCATAGGTAATAAACATCATCTTGCTGCTGGAATCGCTTTGGACTTCGAGGCGTTTTCGTAATTCAGCCACGATCGTAGCCGGATTGCTTAGACTCGGGGCCGCCCGCAATTCTCCGATCTCCAGGACCGGATCTAGCACATATCCATGAAGGATGAGGTTTCGTTGGCGATCTGCGAGAGCGCGTTCACTCTTGACGTCATTCTGCGAAAAGTCAGAGCTGGCCTACTTCAAGAAGTACGCTGCAGCACAGACTGTCCGGTTGAGCCAAGGGGACAGATAGAAGCCGGCCAGTGCCTGGATCAAGCACAGTGCTATCGCCCACTACCAATTCCAGCAGAATGACTTCCAGAGAGTCGAGGAGCCAAAGTAGTTGATCGGGGGCTTGGGCCGTTCGCTAATGGTGCTGCAACTGTTAAGAAAAATAGAATCCGATCTGGTCTAGTTGTTCTGTGGGGGGCGCAACTTGTTTTTAGGTAGGAAAGCCAGGATAGCGAGCTTCTACAGGGGCTACTGTTAGCAAAGTCGTTCTTTGCGTTATCCGCCCTTGGGCGGACGCACCTTCTCGCGCATTTGCACTTTTGGGTAGCAGAATCGCCTCGCTAAGATAAAGTCGTACCTCTGCTCCCTCGTCAGACGCCGAAAACTACTCAGAAACTTAGAATCGAACTCACTCAACTTACTCGGCGTATGTTTCGAACTCATCAAATCGAATTTTCCCATAACAACTTTTGTCAGATGAACCCAAAACTCCATCCCTTTTTGCTCATTGCTTTGCCTTTCTTCATGCTTGTGGCGGGCCTTCAAAGTTTCGCGTACGCTCAGCCGTCACGCACTCCTTTGAAGATCGACCCGAAGACCGAAGAGTTTAAGGCGGCAGTAGATGACTTTAGAGAAGTAATGAAAGAGATGCAGTCGATCGCCACGCACTACAACACGGCGAAGAAGGGGCAGGTCCAGAAATGGAAGGACAAATGGAACGAGATGTATCCGACTGTGGTCCAGAAATTTCACAAAATGTTGCAGGCGGGTTCCATGGAGTATGCTGCGGACCCGGAGGATAGCTTAGTCATTGCAAGCTGGCTGTTCAAAATCGCGAGTCAAGAAACAGAGGAAGATCGATATGAGGGGCTATTGCCAATTCTGGAAACGCTAGCCAAGGATAAGCCAGAGTTCGTTGAAGCGCAGCGATTATTGGGGGTCACAAGTTTCGCATTATCAGAATACGAACGTGGGCGAAAAGCGATAGATTTCCTAGCAAACGGCGATCAGTATCCACAGTTGAAAATTTACTCGGAGAATTTTGACCGATTGATCGAGGAACGCGATCGTGAAATGCAGGCTCGCAAGCAAGACGCTGAAGGAGAGCCGCTGCCCAAGGTATTAATTCGTACGAACAAGGGTGACATCGAAGTTGAGTTGTTTGAAAACCATGCGCCTGAAACGGTAGCTAATTTCATCTCTTTAGTCGAACAAGGCTTTTTCGATCACAAGGGGCTCTCAGGTGTGAAGCACTTCGCCGTTTTTGGAGGGGTAGAAGAGATGGCTGATGCACCGCCGTATACAATCTACAGCGAGAGAGAGAAAGAAGGAGCTCGTGCCTTTCTGAGAGGCACTATGGGAATGACACTTACAAACCCCGAAAGCCCGGACTCCGCCTACGGCCAATTTTTCTTTACACTGCTGCCCAATCAGGAATTGCAACGAATGCACACCGCCTTTGGACGGGTGACCAAGGGGATTGAGATCATGGCCGCTCTGCAAAAGATTGATCCCAGGGAGGAGGAGAAGGAAGATAAAAAGAAGGATCAGCCTGACGAAATCTTGGAAATGGTTGTATTGAGTAAAAGAGATCATCCTTACATTCCAAACAAAGTCAAGTAAAAGGATCGATGTTCGATGCAATCTAGCGTGCGACATATGCGAGTAAACAGAATTCGTGCGGCTGCAATCGTTTTGCTACTAGTATGTGCTGGATGCGTTGGAAAACCTGAAAACGAAGTTGTCATCTACTCAGCCGCAGATCGCGAGTATGCGAAGCCGATTTTGGCTGGCTTCCAAGGGAAGCATGACAACGTCGAAGTACGGCCTGTTTTCGATGTGGAGTCCACGAAGACAATTGGCTTGGTTTCAAAACTTGAAGCTGAAGCAGATCGCACTCGCTGCGACGTTTTCTGGAACAATGAAATCATGCACACTCTTCGGTTGGAGGAAGAGGGGTTGCTGCAGCCGATCCGATGGGAAATCCCGTCAACTTGGCCGGAAGAGATGCGAGCCGCCGATGGCCGTTGGTTGGGAATCGCCGCAAGAGCAAGAATCCTGATAGTCAATAAAGAGCTCATGCCCAATCAGGAGGAATGGCCTAATTCGGTAAATGATTTAATTGCAGAAAAATGGAAAGGCAAGTGCGCGGTTGCTTCGCCATTGTTTGGAACTACAGCAACTCACTTTGCGCTGTTGGACACCACTTTGGGCAAAGAGAAGGCAGCGGAATATTTCACGAAGATCAAAGAAAATGCAGTGGTCTTGGCAGGTAATAAACAGGTTGCACAGGCTGTTTCATCAGGACAATGCCTTTTTGGGCTGACAGACACTGATGATGCATTGATAGAAATCGACTCGGGGTTGCCGGTCGAAATTGTCTTCCCAGACCAAGGCGTAGGACAAAGCGGGGCAATTCGAATTCCCAACACTGTTGCTGTGATGAAAAATGCGCCGCATCCCAAGTCTGCAACTTTGCTAGCCAATTATCTCGTGTCTGAGGATATCGAGGGGCGGCTTGCTATGGGAGCCAGTGGGCAGTTTCCAATCCGCCCTGGTCACAAGCAAATGTCGCGGGCACTGAAGGGCAAGCAACCAAGATGGATGAAAGCTGATTTCAAGGCCGCGGCGCAAAGATGGCCATCCTTAGCCAAGGAGCTGCGGGCACTTTTCCGAGGCAATTGAGCCTGACGAAAAAGATGTCAGGCAGCCGCTTCGAATATCTTCGGGAAGCTCTAAAATAACGCGTACCGTGACTCGGGATTGTGAGTCCGGGCTTTCCCTGTTGCGGCGTGTAGAGCTGCGACGCCGAAAACTAAGGATCATATGATGTGTCGGTACGCGCGGGCTTATTTTGCTTTCACCATGGCCACTTCTATTTTGAACGCAGGTTCGCAATCGTCTGCACAAAATCTGCCAGCTTCTACTGCTGGCATTTTCGCAAAGACAGCTGCAGTGGAAGGTCAGCCCTTCGGCGTGTTTGTCACAGAATTACCGCTCCCAGCAAGCTTGATCGTGAAAGACGAAAGTGGAGGCCCTCGAGTTCTCGTCACGGAAGCGAACGGCCGTGTTTTCTACCCTGTCGTGACGGTCAGAAAAGAACAGGTCGTTCCGAAACTTGCCGATCGTCCTCGTCCTCGTCGCATTGGACGACCGGGTGGGCTTCTCGACCGAGTGCGCGACTCTTTACAGGAAAAAGGCAAGGCCCGAGAGGTTCCAGTTGCCTTGACCATCACTGGCTTGTATCGCGGCAAAGGAGCACTTCGGATTTCACTTCAAGGTGACGTCGAACAAACGCTCGAGATTGAAGAAAGCCAAAACGCTGACCGGGCAGAGCTGCTGACGCTCTGGTGGCAAAACTATGTTGAAAACGCCAGGAGACAGATTGCCGGCAAGGACTTTCCGGCCCTTGTCCACAAGTATCTGACAAGCATGCTTGCTGGTCGACTTGATTTGCCACCAGTCGATCTGGATGCTGCCGAAGAGGATCAAGAGCAAGCAGGTAAGCCGCTCGAGACGCTGGCATTGCTGGCGGCCATCGAACCACTTCGTGAAGATATTCTAGAAGACGTTCTCAACGGGCGTATCGGTGGCGAGAAAGCTAATATGCCCCTTCCTGCTGCGCCTGCTTGGCAGCCTACCCAGGCCGGGCTTGCTCCCGGTGCGGAACCTGAGATTGAGTCCTTGGCCTCCCGTGTTCCGCCCGAGTGCTTCTACTTGCGTTTCGGATCATTTGCGAACTTTGTTTGGTTTCAAGATATCGCACAGCGCTACGGCGGAGACTTTACCCAGGCGGTCTTGCTTCGTGGTTTTAACTACGAGGCGACGGCCAAGCTGGAACGCATGCTAGCAGCAAAGATGACGGCTATGGCAAAGATGTTTGGCGGCAACTTTGTTGGCGATCTGGCCTTGGTTGGCAGCGACCTCTACATGAAGGAAGGCGCTGGTATCGGGATGATTTTATATGCCAAGTCGCCGCAGATTTTGAAGCAGACGATTGAAGCAGAGCGTCGTGCAGTGGCCAAACGCAACAAAGACGCTAACTTCGCAGAGTTTTCTATCGCTGGTAAGAAGGTCGTCCTGCTCAGTACCCCTGACAACAGAATTCGATCGTTCTTCGTCGCCGATGGCAACTATGTGTGTGTCACGACCAGTTTGAACATTGTGACTCGATTTCTTGAGGTCGGACAGGGGGCTTCATCGATTGCTCAGTCGCCGCATTTTCGTTGGGCAAGAAGCTGGATGCCTGATGCAAATGACTACAGCGTATTCGCATACTTTTCGCCTGAGTTTTTTCAGCGTCTGGTCAGCCCTCAATTTCAAATTGAACTGAACCGACGTCTTCAAGCGATTGCGCATCTCGAAACTGCAGAACTTGCGACTCAGGCGGGCATCGCAGAAGGTCTGCCGCAACAGGATCTTAAAAGCTTGCAAGCCAGCGGACTACTTCCAACCGGTTTTAATCGAAGAGCGGATGGTTCACAGACTTTGCGATTCAATGACACCTGGATCGACTCAGCCCGTGGGGCGCGTGGCTGTTTTGCACCGATTGCGGACGTTCCTGTTGAGCAAGTAACGCGACAGGAAGCTGTGGGCTACCGAGCGACGGCTGAATTTTATCAAGAGCAATGGAAGCAGATGGATCCGATGATGCTTGGCGTGCGCCGCTTCGCCGCTGACGATGGAACAAATCGTGAGCGGGTAACATTGGAGGGCTACATTGCTCCCTTTCGACCGAAAAAATACGGCTGGGTTGCAGAAATGTTAGCTCCGCCGCAGAAGATTGCAATTCAGCAGCCCGCGGACGACGTGGCTTCGTTAATGCTGCAGATGAGCGGCACGAACGGACTCTTGGCGTCGGGCGGAGACGACTACATGATGTTTGCGGGAGTGAAAGATTCACGCCCACCAAACCTGAACTCGGATCTAGGGATCTTGAAAACGTTTTTTGCGCTCAAGGCGATTCCAGCATACTTAGGAGCTTGGCCCAAGCCTGACTTGATCGAACAGTTGCCGCTAGGGCTTGGAATTAGTTTGGCTCGGCCAGATTTTCAGGGGTTTTCAAGGATTTTCAA
>PKCQ01000543.1 GCA_002862265.1 Planctomycetaceae bacterium
GACTAGTGCGAATCAGCCAAAGCCCGGCTGGTTCAGCGGCACCCTTGTATTTCGCCAAGGCTCGCTTGGAAACCAGCTGTTGAGCCGACTGCTAAAATTCTTTTCTTCCGACGTAGATGCAGCTAAGTGTTAGTATCACGACGATGAAGGAGCTATTGGAAAGCAACGGCCCCCAAATTGAGAGTTTTACAGTAGGGCCAGCATTGCCGCCCGCATTTACTGATTGTGCTTCCTTGCCACTCAGGAGGTATGTCATCACTTCATCCATGGCAGATGGCTTGGGAAGTACTTGATAGACTGGATCGACACCCCAGTAGTACGCCAATTGCCATGACGAAAGGGCTGGATTGTAAGATTCCGCTACAGCTCCCGATTCCAAATTTATCTTGTAGACACTCTGTTTTCCGGAGCCAATCCATGCATCTGTCGGACTCGCCCAATCGATGCTGGCGATATCGCCAGATATGCCCAAGTTGTAGTTTCCGCGACTCATGGTGTCGCAATCTACAAAGAACAGTTCTCCTGTCTGATAGAGTATAGCGATCCGATTCGAATTTGGCTGCCACTCTAACTGGCGTATTTCTTTGCTTTCATCCAGCTCGACACTACCCTTTAACTTGAGCCGCGCGTCATAAATCTGCAGAGGTCTGCCTCTCTGGGCCAAAACACAGAAGTTATCGTTGGCACGTGCTCTGCCAGGAATGGGGCCTTCGCCGTCATCGCTATCCACTTCTAGGGATTGCACGACCTCAAACTTCTTACCTACCTGACGCAAGATTTCGATTTGCCCAGGTGTGTAGACAACAAGACCAGGCTGTCCCGAAGTTGGGTGTGGTGATGCGCGATCCGAAATGATAAACGAGTCTTCCGATACCTTCTCAAAAGCATCATTGCCGAGTATCGGACTCAGTTGCTTCAGCAATCCAAAAAGTGCCTTTTCAGTTGCTTCGATAGAATCCAGTTTTTCAAGGTTGAGTCGGTAGAGACCGCTTCGGCAGATGGCATAATATTGATTATCCATCAACTTAAGACCGAAGCAATCGCGTGGAATCTCAGCTCCTCCGTCATACACCCAGCGAGCTTTCTTCCTAGCCTCTCCAGCCGAAGTTGGAATGCGGGATTGGCTTTCAGTTTCATCTAGGTTCGCACCCGAGTCTGAGTCGGTCTCGTCGTCTGGCGCGCTGGCGGGCTCTGGTTTGATTTCAGCCAGCGAATTGTCTTCGCTATTAAGGTTGATAATGCCGATCGCTCGAGAGCTATCCAAGATACGATCAAAGGGATCACGCGTGAAAGACTTGAAATAAATTTTCTTCCGATCAGCGTCGAATATTGGACCAAATGTAGTAGCTCCCCTTTCTCCTCCAGCAATGGCAGGTTGCCACACCGAGAACTCCTTGTTCCATACTGATATTCGTCCTTTCTGATCGACCATCGCTAGGTCTTCGCCGAGTGGGCTCACACGAGCAATCTGGCCTTCCAGTTCGACAAACACACGCATTACTCCTTGCGCACCGCCGAGGCTGAGGCAAGCGAGCCAAAAGAGCATGCAGCTGACGACACAGACGATGGAGTTGCCCCAAATCAGTCCAGCAAGGCCAGAGATACTATAGAAGATGACGAATACAAAAATCAGCAGTGGGATGCAGTACAGAAGCCCTGCGTTCCAGATTTCGAATCTCAATCCAGCAATGAGAAAAACGCCAGTAATGAAGTAGGCAATATTCACTGTAACGAAGGCCGTACCGCCAAAAAATTTAGACAGGTACAGAAGCACGCGTGAGATGGGTTTGCTCAGCAAGAGGTGTAGCGACCCAGAGCGGAAGGTGTCAGGGATGATGGGGCTGGTCACGATCACTGCTACGAAAATGGCGATTACGCCCATTCCCAACTTTATGATCCAGAATAAGGCGAGTGGCTCAACGATTTCTCGCGCAGCCCGTCGCGAAAAACGGAGCGGTGTGCCAATCTTGACACCAGCATAACCGAAGTAAAGGCGTTCACCGGAGTTGTCGCGTATGGCAAGCGGGAATGCGAGTTGAATAAGTTTTCGGTTGAGTTCTTCATTGTCTGCTTTTGTTCGCCCATCTGGGCCTCTCTCGATGAGTGGCTTTAGCTTCTCACGGCGTGCAGCCGTCGGGAATGCCTCCGCGGAATACAGCTCAGAACTCATGAGGACTTTGTTCAAATTCTTCGCTGCGACACTTGATCGAACACGAATATCGTCGTTGTCGAGACTCTTCTGCACCTCGCGAACAAAAGCCGGGTCCATCTGCGCAACAACGGCTTGCGCAGATCCCCTGCCCTTACCTTTTGCTGCATCATCAATTCTCTCGTAGAGTTGCCTCTGATTACTAATGTCACTTGAAAGCACCTGTAGGCTACGTTCGGTGACGTAGCCAAAAGGGGCAACGCACGACAAGATCAGCGTCCAGCAGATCAGGAGAGCCCAAAGGATACGATTGCTGACAGCTTCCCAGAAGGAGTCTATCAAAATGCCTATATAAGGTTTCATTGGAGAACCGTTTTTCTCGCTTAAGATGGGCGGAGGATTCCTAAAGTTCGTCTTCCGCCTGCACGGCCGAGAGAAAGACTTCTTCTAGAGTGAGCGAAGAGCGTTCAAGCTTGTGGATACTCATGTCGAGTCCGCGGATGCAATCGACGAGTTTGTCGACGTCATCTTGGCCATCGGTTCCTGAGGTGAGTTGCTGCAAGTTTTCTTCTGGTAGATCAATAAGCTCAACGGTGGACTTTTCCTGCAGCTGTGAAAATTGCTCAGGTGTTCCAGAGAGTTCTATGCGAACTCGAGTGTTTCGGTTTTGGAAGAATTGAGCCGTTAATTCTGCGGGGGTTCCCACTCCGATGAGTTTTCCTTTCGCAAGAATCGCAACGCGATCACAAACCAATTCTACTTCTTGCAAAATGTGACTGTTCAGGAAAACCGTTTTACCTTGTTCCCGAAGGTAGGAAATGAGTTGCCGGATCTGCGAACGGCCCAAAGGATCAAGCCCATCGGTTGGTTCGTCCATGATCAGCAATTCAGGATCGTGTAGCAGTGCTTGGGCGAGCCCCAATCGCTGACGCATGCCTTTGCTGTATTTTCGGACGTATTCCTTTTCACGCCCGGCCAGACCGACTAGCTCGAGTAGTTCGGCTGACTTTGTTTTAATCTGTGATTCGGCAACATGACTTAGACGGCCATAAAGATTGAGAGCTCTGGTGGCGGTGTGGTGCGCTGGGAAATTCAAATTCTCCGGAAGATAGCCGATCTTGCGTCGGGCCTTCTTGGACCCAGCGGCATCTCCCAGCATTCGAGCTTTTCCACCGGTGCTTCGCACGATACCCAGAAGGATTTTGATCAGCGTAGTCTTTCCTGCGCCATTGGGACCCAGCAGGCCAAATACCTCGCCCCGATTAACCTGAAGATTGATACCTTTAAGAGCTCGAAATCGCTTCCTCGCTATCCAGCCATCACGGTATTCCTTCTTGAGATCTGCAACGTCGATTGCAGGAGAATCAACCATATCGATTTACTTCTTATGAACCTTGAAAAGCATCAGGCGAGCCGACTTAACTAGGATAGTGGAAACTGGTCTGCTGAGGAGATGGCAGTAACACTCCGGGTGGATATCGGCAGCAAGTAAGAATAAGCCGAAGTGCTAGGGATCTTGGACGCATTTCCTGTAGCTCGTAAACGTCGCGTTTTTCATCATTCGCCTGCTGCCGAACGAAATTGGGATTCTCAGATGAAAATTAATATGACAGGAGAATTTGCGAGAAGAAGCAATCTGCGACCAGCACCCTACTCCGGAGTACCCGCCATTGAACAATTGTCACCGGACTTAACGAATCGGTAACTTCGTGAGGTTTAGCGGATTTAGCAGAAATCTGGGACTGCTAAATACTCGTGAGCCAAGCGGCAAGGCCTAGAAGCCAAATGGAAGAGAGAATGATCACGGAGGCGAGGGTGAGTCGGACCCAAACTTTAGTGGACGGCGCCGCCCAAACCTTGCTCTCAGTGGGACGCACCACGGATTGCAAGAATCTTTGCCGATGATTGGGCTCATTCATCAGCATTGCGCGAGTTGGCTCGAGCAAGCCATACTGGACGGAAAAGTCTAACGCACCGTAAAGTCGATGCTTTCTTCCTACTGGATCGACACCAGCGGCTTCGAAGAACCATATCTGGCGACCGTAGTCCGCTTCAATTTCTTCGTCCAGGTGCACACATCTGATAGCTTCAATTCGTGACTCTTCCGCGCAGTATTCTTTCCGTAGGAGCGCACTCATTGCGTGGTCATTGACAGTTTGCCAGACTTCTTTCGAGAATTGATTGGGGGTAGTTTCCGGGTTCATTTTGCAGCCCGCCGCAAGTCCGTGGATACAAAATCCAAATTTAAACGCTGGCATTGTGGGTCGCTTTTATGACTCACCTTCGCTCAGTGACGAACGAGTCATAAAGCTATCCTTATAACTGCTCGATTATAGTGAACTAACAAGCCGCATGTCATCAGCAGGGATGGCAGAATTCCCCTTAGATTTGGTCAGTCTTGGCACGCCTGCCTTTGACAACGGAGCCACGCAATTTTTTCGGGGTTTACCGCCGAATATCGAGTCTCGGGCATATTTGCCGCAATGCCACGCTTAGGAATCAGGCTGTCTTCATCGCTGAGCCGTCTTCTCCGTGGACTGCCGAAGGGTCGCCAGCCAGATAGTGAAACTCGTCGTTTCTAGGGGGTTCGTACACCCTAGAGAGGTGGGGTTTTGTGACGCAGTTTCTACTCCTGGTCCAAATTTACTCGCCTACCTCGAATTGAACATGGTGGTCAATCTCGCATCATTGTCGATCAAAGAGACTCGTGCGAATCTCCGTTTCAAAGCTCGCCTGTTCGGCGATGGCATTCTCGAACTGTTCCTTGCTGAGCGAGTAGAGAACGGTTTCTTCCAAAGTATCGATGCTGGCGTTTCGTGGCTCGCCCATTAGCAAAGCCATCTCCCCGAAGAAGTCACCTTCACCCAAGGTCGCGACTTGCTCTTCGTCCTTGCCGCGTTTTACCGCCACCCTGCCCTTTCGTATCAGATAGAACTTGTCTCCCGAATCGCCTTCACGAATCACTCGTTGCTCGGCTTCAAATGCTTCGCTCTGAAGATTGTCGGCCATTTGTGCCAATCCGCGCGGAGTCAGATGTTTGAAAACGTCGCAGTGCATCAAGATCTGGCTAACGATAGCAGCCTCTTGGACCAAGACGTCAGAACGAATGCTTCCATCGACAAGATTGATGATGCGGTCTGCGACATCTAGAATTCGATTGTCGTGAGTGACGATAATGATCGTGGCTCCATCTTCTTTGGCTCTCTTGCGGAGCAATTCCACTACTGTCCGTCCACTTTTCTCATCGAGTGCTGCTGTGGGCTCATCGGCTAGAACAAGCCGTGGTCCATGCACCAAGCCGCGTGCGATGGCGACGCGTTGTTTCTGACCACCAGAAAGCTGCTTAGGCTTGTGCCCTGTGCGCTCGCCCAGTCCAACCACGTTGAGCATTTCTTTGGAACGATTCGTTTGCTCAGAGCGATTGCCATTCGGCTCAGCTAGCTCCAGGGCCATCCGCACATTTTGAGTTGCTGTGAGCGAGTCGAAGAGATTGTGCGCCTGAAAGATAAAGCCAATCTCGCGACGCAATTCTCGAAGGTCTGCACTCGTTGCTTCATGTAGCGGGCGATCAAGCACATAGAGCTCGCCTTCCTGAGCACGACGCAAAGTACCAATCAAAGTGAGCAAAGTAGTTTTGCCAGAACCACTGGGGCCCGTCATGATGATGATTTCGCCTGGGTATATCTCCAAGTAATTGTCGAACAGGACTTGCTTGCGTAGATCTCCGCTGCCGTAGTAGTGCTGTAGGCCGACTGCGGCGATGGCTGGCTTTTGACCTTCTGCGATGCGTTTTCTGGTAGTCGGGTCATACCGAACCGCAGGAGAGGTGATGTTAGATTCAGCCATGGCGTACTAATTTGGGACCGAGACCCGTAGCGTCCGGGCCAAAAGGGCAGGTTCTATTTCTGATCGTCGCAGGCAAAGGTGCTATGTTGCATACGACCGGAACATGCTCGCAAGTAGTAGTTCCGACAAAGTTAGCTTAGCATCAAAGTAGTGGAAATCGCACTTAGGCAAAACTAAGTATTATGGATTCTACTGCCATCCGGGTGGATTTTCCTGGCTCGTAAAGCCTTCCCCTCCGCGCCAATTGCTTGTGAAGACCATGACAACTCGTCACCTGACATCACTTCTTGCTACCTGCACTTGCTACAGCTGCATGCTCTTTGCAGTCATCCTTTGCGTCTCGCTTATAGGTTGTACCAGCGGTGGATCGAAGACCCTTCCGCCTGCTGGCCGAAAGGATCATGTGCTTGCACAGGGACTGGTGATGCCTGCGGGCGGCGTCGTGCGTTTGTCTGGTATGCCGGGCGATATCGTAGCGGCAGTTCAAGTCGAAGTCGGCCAAGATGTCGAAGTAGATCAAGAACTCGTGCAAATGCGGTCTTCTTCTCTTCGTAGCAAGCAACTGCTTGCACTCCAAGCACAAAAGAAAGCGGCCCAACAGCAAGCTCAGCAAAAGATTGCTCAGGCTTCACAGCAAGTCCGAATTGCAACGGCAAAGCTGGAGAATGTTCGCGCCATCGAGGATTCTCTGCCAAGAAAAGAAAAGTTGATCACCATCGCCGAGGCACAGCTAACTGATGCAAAGGAAGTGCTGGCCAAGCTCAAGGGGATTTCCAAGAACAAACTTACGAAGGAGTTCGTCGGCGACTTGGAGGTCGACAGGCAGGCAATGGCTGTTCGCGATGCCGAACTTAAGCTTGGGCAGCAGCAAGAGACTTATGACCAAGCCGTTCAGGATGTGGAGCTTGCCAAGAAAGCTGCGTTGATAGAGTTGGAAGTCGCAGAAGAGTTGCTCAAGGCTACTACGGAATTCTCTCCTATCGAAGTTATCGATGCTCAAATCGCCACGCTCCAAGAAGAAATGGCGGCAGCCAAAATTCTTGCTCCTGCTAGCGGCCGGGTACTCGCCGTCAACGCTCGACGTGGCGAAGCCAGCGTGCCTCAAATTCCTTTGGTCGAGATGGCAGATTTGAGCGAGATTGTTGTGGAAGCCGAGATCAACGCACGTGACGCGTCCCAAGTTAAGGTTGGCCAGTCGGCGACTATTAGCAGCAGGGCCTTTAGGCCGATCAGCGGTAAAGTACTTCGTGTGGATGCCTTGGTCGGCAAACCACAGCTCAAGCCAATCGATCCCTTGGCTCGCAAAGACTACCGAA
>PKCQ01000265.1 GCA_002862265.1 Planctomycetaceae bacterium
CGGTTTGCTCGAGTTGCTCAAGCGAAACCCGATCCAAAGTGGCGCTGTCGAGATTCTGGGATATCTGCAGATTGCCTACGACGATGGTCACCGGATCGATCGATCGCAGACGCTGGAACTCGCTCCCGAGCAGACAGGCCCACTGGCTCGCGGACTCCGCGTACCCAACGTCGTGTTTGTCCCTAAGGACCAGCGAAATAGAAAGAGCGGTTTGCGTCAGTCCCCCGAGCCGAACTTGCAGGAAAGTACACAATGATTGAGTCTGTCGAGTCGCTACCAAGTTACAAAGATTGGAGCTTCGCCGCGGTACGATTGCTCCAAGGAGCGGTGTACAGCGACGATGCTGCCTGGGACATCCTACTGCGTCACCAGACTCCATTGCGAGACTATTTCGCACGCATCGGTTTGCTCTTGGTGGTCGATGAGCCCGAAGGCTTGGCCTACATCCGGCAGTTGAGCGAGGATGAGGCAGTCGATGACTACGGCAATCTGCCAAAGTTATTTCGTCGTACTCGCCTAGGCTACGACACCACCCTGCTTTGTGTGCTGCTTCGAGAGCGTTTGCGTCGCTTCGAAGAAGAAGATCTCGACAATCATCGCTGCGTAGTAGATCAGGCTGAGTTGCTGGAGAGCTGGAAAAACTTCTTTCCTGGTAAGGAAGATGAAGTTCGACTGCAGAAGACACTCGACACTGCTTTCCGAAAACTCGAAGGACTAAAGTTTGTCAGCCGCTTTGGCGACACAGCTGGCTGCTGGGAGATTCGTCGAATACTTAAAGCTCGTCTTCCTGTCGATGAGCTAGAGAAACTGAAAGAGCAACTGACCGCCGAGGCCAAGTAGTTAGGTAAGCGAGAGGTTTATCCCACGATTGCGCGAGGCTCAGCCGTAGCGTTACCGATCGTTTGACGCCCAGCCGTAAGCGCCGGCTTGCCTTGCTCACGACTACAGAACTCGACAAAACGCAGAAACTTGCGACCACACAATAACTAAGTGAAGACCTAGAAGAAGCAAAGTCAGATGGAAAACCTAGGCTGGACTCTTAACGCTCGCCCCGGCTACCGACTGAAGAAGTTGGAGGTCACCAATTGGGGCACCTTCGACAGCACAGCTGGGCAAGTCTACCAGCTCGCACCTGAAGGCCGCAGCGCTCTGCTGGTCGGTCAAAACGGCTCTGGCAAATCAACTCTGGTCGACACTCTACTGACACTTTTGGTAAAACCCGGTGTGCGCAACTACAACGTGGCCGCCGGCGCTAAAAAACGCGAACGCGACGAGCGAACTTATATTCGCGGCGCATGCGGCCGCAGCAGTGATGAAGAAGCCGGTTCTGTCACGGACTATCTGCGGCCGGACGACAAACACTACTCGGTGCTGCTCGCCTGCTTCGAGCGTGAGAGCACAGGCGATGCTTTTACCGTCGTACAAGTTCTACAGATCCTCGGTGATGGCGATGTCGACAAGACCTACGCCTATGCCGACGAAGAGAAGAGTATTGCCGAGGATCTCAGTGGTCTGACTCGCAGCGAGAAGATCAAGAAGCAACTCGTCGCCCGCGGCTTCAAGGCAACGACGAAGTACAGCGAGTATATGCCCTGGATTGCGCGTAAGACCAGTATGCGTTCTAAGGCGTTAGATGTCTTCAACCAAACGGTTGCAGTAAAAGACATCCAGAGTCTCAATCGTTTCATCCGCGATCACATGCTTGAAGGCAAACCCTGGAAGGACCGGATCGAGAACTTACTCAGTCATTTTCTGCAGCTTAGCCAAGCTCATCAATCGTTGGTACGCGCGAGACGTCAAATCGAGCTGCTTGAGCCGATTGAGACTGCTGCAGAAAAACTGGAGAAGCTCAATGCCGAGCAATCGCTCTACCAACAGCAGCTCGATGCAACGGACAGCTATTTCAAGAAGAAGACGATCGACTGGCTGCGTCCCAAGGTCAGTTCGAATCGTGACCGTATTTCAAAGGCACAGGGACGAAAGGTCGAGCTCGAAAAAGAGATCGAGGCGTTGGAAGACACTCAACGCTACATTCGTAACGAGATCGACAACACTGGAGGTGAGCGTCTCCGGCAGCTACCTCTCCAACTCGAATCCCAGCAGACTATGCTGGCAGCCAAGAAACGCGAACGAAGTCGACTGCAGAGTGCTCTGAAGCTGGCGGGCATTGAAACCACGCTCAATGACGAACAAGACTTCGCGAATCTGCCCGGGAAGCTTGGGCAAGTTCAAGAAGAGATTTCACGCCGCTCCACCGAGATCGCAGCCCAGCGGCTCGATCTTGCTCGAAATTTGACTGAGGTGCGCAAGCACATAGACGAAGACAAAACACAGCTTGAAGTTTTGCAACAACAGCCTGGAAACTTACCCGGTTGGTTGGCTGAAGTGCGAGCCAAGATCGCCCAAGACTTGGGGCTGGACAACAAGCGACTTCCGTTCGCTTGCGAGCTAATCAGTGTGGCGGAGAGTGAAGGCGATTGGCAATCTGCCATTGAACTCGTGCTGCGTCCTTTCGCCTTAACACTTCTCGTTCCTGACGAGCATTATCGGGCGGTTTCGCGCCATGTCGAAAACCATCGATTGACCGACCAAAAAGGCCGTGGGCAAAAGCTAGTTTACAGCCGTGTTCAGTCGAATGCCGAGCCACAGCAACTCGAGCAACTGCATTCAGATTCGTTAGTTTACAAGCTAGGACTGAAAGAAGATCATGAGTTAGCTGGGTGGATCAGAGCCGAACTACATCGTCGATTCGATTTTAGGTGCTGCAGTGCTTTGGAGCAGTTCCAGCGTGCTCCTGGTCTCGCGCTGACTCAGCAACGTCACGTCAAATACGGCAGCAAGCGTCACGAAAAAGATGACCGCGCACAAGCGCTGAACTCCAAGCGATTCGTGCTCGGTTGGGACAACGCCGCGCGTCTAGCAGAACTGCACACGAGTCTGCAAGAACTCCGGCAACAAGAGTCCGCGGTGCTCGACGAGATTCATCAACTGGAGACGCATTCGAAACGCATCTCCAAGCAACTCGCTGCAGTTGACGAAGCTTTGGCCATCGATGACTACGAATTGATTGATACACAGCGACACAAAGACGAAATCCGTAAGCTGGATGAAGAACGCAAGGCAATCGAACAGTCGAACGACTCAGTGCGTGTCCTGCGCGAAAGACTTGAGGAAGCGGCCGGTCGTCGTCAAGCAGCACAAAAAGAACGCGACGAAGAAATCGCGATCGAAAGCAACATGCTACGCGAAAGTGAACACTCTTTAGGCTTGCTGCAAAAGTACGAGAACTTGCTCGCTGAACGTCAGACCGACGGAAGCCTGACCGAGCATGAAGTGATGTTTGAGCAGCTAGATCTCACGCTGGGAGATCGACTGCAATCGATCTCGGATCTGCTGGAATACGCCGAACTGCAAAACGATGCCTCTCGCCAACTGCAAGAGTCACTCAATAAGCTGAGCATGAAAACAGATCCTCTGCGAGCCGATATCATTCGTGCGATGCAGAAATTTTTGAGTGATAGCCCAGAGGAAAAAGACGATCTGCGAGCGGACTTGATGTACCTGGACGGTTTTTTAGGACTGCTCGATCAGCTGCGCAAGGACGACTTGCCGAAGTATGAACGTCGCTTTCAGGAACGCCTGAATGAGAAAGTCATTCAAGAGATCGGAGTCTTCCATGCGGCACTCCAGTGTGAGAAGCAGGAGATAGCATCTAAGATCGGCGTCTTAAACGAATCGCTGGAACAACTGGAGTACCGCGCCGGCACCTTCATGAGATTGGAGCCTCGAGACGCATCCGATCGCGAAATAAAAGATTTCCAAGCCTTGTTGCGTGAATGCTTGGACGACCAATTTGATGGAGATACGAGCGCGGATGAAGCACGCTTCAAACGCATCGAGAAGTTGATTCGCCGCTTGCGTGAAGAAGAACGCTGGCGCGACAAGGTAACGGATGTTCGCCGGTGGTTTGACTTTGCGGCGCGAGAGCTTGATGCAGTGAGCGGTGAAGAGCGAAGCTGCTACGAGGACAGTGCAGGACAATCTGGCGGTGAGAAAGCAAAACTTGCCTTTACGATTCTTGTCGCAGCGATTGCCTACCAATTTGATATCGATCCCAGTGACGATGATGATGATCGCTTTCACTTTGTGGTGGTCGACGAGATGTTCTCCAAAGTCGACGATCGCTACGCCGAGTATGCGTTGCAGCTATTCGAAAAGTTTGGCTTGCAGTTGCTGATTGTTGCTCCTCTCGATGCCAAGGCACGTGTCACAGAGCCCTACGTGGGCTGCTATTTGCACACGGTGAAGAACGAGAAGAGTCGCACAAGCGAAGTGATTTCCATGACGGCAACGGATTACGCCGGAGCCATGGCTGGCAAGCCGGGAGGCGCTGCCACGGCAACTCGCAAGGGAAAAATAAAGTCGCAGCCAAGGCGTAGTGCCGGCCCGAAGAAACCCAAGTAGAGTCAACGGTCTCAGTTGATACCCGACGTTAATTCCGAAATCATCCGCCTCAATGCGGGACTACGAACCTGGAAGAACAGATTCAGGTCGAAAATTGCTACCTTTCCTTCTCGCCTTCAATTGGCAAATCGCCAAAAATACTGAGGTGGGTTCCTTCTGCATTTCCGTCTTTGATATTGATTTCAAGCTTCTCTGGAACTGGACCTGACAGATTAAGAAATACAAGCTTGCTTCCATCGTAAGACAGAATGTCGATCTTGGGTCGGGCAGGATCCATGGTCGACCAGCCGATGAGTTCGTCGTTCAGCGTGAACAAATGCAACTCCCACTCCACGACCTGAGAACCATAATCGGTCGATAACTTCCAAACTCCTGACACTGCATCGACTTGTTCTTCCGTTGCCGTGACTTCGGCCGATGGCGGGCCTTCGTCGCGATAAGTCAAATAGTCCTGCATCCGACCTTGATACTTCTCCGCGATGCGCACCCCCGGCATCTCGGTTGGGTCATTCTGAACATAAAACTCACGCTGAATCGGCTTGCACCAGCCTGCGTCGTCATTGCAAACCACATAGCTTGCTTTCAGAACAAGCTTGGCACCCGGGTTGATGTTTGACACGCTGAACTTGAATTCCCGTGGATCCGAGTCGCCATCGGCTTCCATCTTTGGCCCCTCCAATTTTTGGACTGATAATTCGACTTGATTAACCGCTTCAATTTCCAGTCGAAAAGGCCCCCGCAGATTGTTCCAGTGAGCGTGATAAATCGGATCCAATTCGAATGTCAGGAATACATCGCCTTCGCCCGCGTAGAGCAATGGCCCTGAGGCTGAGGCACGTAACTTCACGTAATGCGATTCCTGATTCTCCGTCTCGTTGGCTACGACTTTTAGCTCAATCGCATCATCCGGCAGTTCGATTGGTTCCAAAATTCCGCTGGCGGCGAGTGCAGCAGGTTTGGGCTTCGGGAGATCAAGATCCTCCGGTCGAGTTGGATTCTCAACTTTACCTACGAGCTGGGTCAGCTTCTCTCGCAGCAAATTCGGCTGATTCCAACCACGCCGCGAAACCACTCGTCCCTCAGCATCGATAATAAATTCGCTGTTCGGAGCTGCGCCCATGTACTTCGTAAATTCGTTCTGCAAGTCCACGCAGAGCCACGGCGTGTTGGTACCCAGTGTACGCTTGGCTTCTTTCATATGAAGCAGGCGTTCTTCCAGGTCCCGTGGATTCAAATAGTTGTTCCAGCCCGGATGCGCTAGATCCTTATATATGTAGTAGAACTGAACACCTTTCGGTGAGTAGTCTCTTGCGATCGCCTCCAAACTGGGGACGTTCTTTAGAAATGGCGGTCAGGTCAAGCAACCGAAGATAAGGACGCTGTAGCGATTCTTGAACTCCGTGGTTCGCACACCATTACCTGCTTCATCGTAGAGCACGAAATCACCGATATGCGCCCCGACCGCCGGCAAACGTCTGGTCATCGACGATTCACCTGCTGCCGGAATCGTGTCTTGTGCAAATGTAAGCGGGCTAAGCAATAAACAAGAAAGAAACGCAGCTAGTTTTCGCATACTTGAGATTCGAACGCGAGATATCGAGACAGGGAATCGCCCCGTCCAGGGTACTGGGTTCTACATTAGAATTCCAGCCGCCAACTTCTAGAGGCTGGTAAATCAGGGTTTCGATCCTTGAGCCGACGGCGCCAGCCGCAGATAGTTTTCTTGGTGCGGCCCGACGCAGCAGTTCGGCGCACTTCACCAAATGGAAACTCCCATTCACGCTGTGCAAACGCTCGGTGTCTTGGCCGCAGCTCGGCAATTGAGATACGTTCAATGCAATCGACGAAAACTGTGGCATCTATCTGAAGGCGGAGCAATGAAAGTCGTATGGGCGGGCGAGGGAACGCCAAATTCTCTTTGCAGTGCAGTTTTTTTCGCTGGTCTAGCTGAACTTGATCTCGACTGAGAATCGGGCCTCATCGATCCACGCATCCACCGATTGCAACCGCCGATCTGTTCTTTCCAACTCTTGACCTCCCGGGCTCTTTTCGGGATGAGGTTGAGACAGTAGAGGGAAGCCGAGTTCCGGCGATCTATTTTTCCTGATTCCAAGAATTGTTTTACGATTCGCTCCGAAGATTTTCGGTAAAAATTTTTTGGATGTCCGGCTAGAAGCGAAAACGGCACTCAATTACTTGTTGCCGGATATTTTTTGTAGACACGTCGAGCAGAGGAATCATCGATCATGTTCTTTAATCGCAAAAGCGTCTATCGCTCCCCGAAAGGAAAAACCAAGCTTGGAAATTTTGAAAAGCTAAAAGCACGAAACATGATGGCCGCCGTCATTGGAGATTTTAATGGCGATGGGTTTAATGATCTTGCAAGTAGTATTCCGCACGAGGATCTGGGAGCGAGGAGGGATGCTGGCGCTGTCTTGGTGCGTTACGGCAACGGTTACGGATTGAATGGCAGAACAGAATTATGGAATGCGGGACACGTTGCAGGATTGGACATCAGGGAAGGTGACCAGTTTGGTGCGGCCTTGATTACTGGTGACTTCAATGGCGACGGCTTCGAAGACCTCATCGTGACTCACGGTGATGAGGATCCAGGTAAGGTTGAGGCCTATATCTTTTACAATGACGGGCAGGGCCAGTTTGGCGTCAACGACCCAAACAGTTCAGACCCCGAGATCAGGCGCGCGGAAGTTCTCCTTGGCTCGCCTGCATTGCGTAAGCTTGGGGTGGCTGGCATCGGTGATTTTGATAACGACAGCCGACCAGATGTGGCCGCAGTGGTCAGACAGCCTGACAACTTTGAGCTGATCATTTATCGTTGATGAGC
>PKCQ01000053.1 GCA_002862265.1 Planctomycetaceae bacterium
ACTCCGCCCTCCAGCCTTGCGCTGACGCGGGTCACGTACGACGACCTCATCTCCAACTTTCAAGCTCCTCCAATCCGGGTCTTCTCGAATCGTTGCGACTCTGGCTCTTGCCCGTACCGGCACCGAAGCGCATCGCAAGCCTGCAATTAAGGGCCTACTGGAGCTCACCCCGGCGAACCTTAGTGACGATGATAAGCTGCGTTTGCTGCGAAGCTATGCAGTTAGCTTTATACGACTCGGGCGTCCGACAGAAGGCGAACGGAAGGCTATCTTGGCGCAGCTAGATCCGTTGTTGCCTAGCAAAAGCGGCGATGTGAATACTGAGTTGATTCGAGTGCTGACTTACTTAAATAGCCCGAATGTGATTTCGAAAGCGATGCCACTAATAGCCAATCCCCAGCCACCTGAACTGCCTGATTGGTCGGAGCTAGCGTCAAGGAATTCGCGATATGGAGGCACGGTACTCGCAATGCTCAAGAATCATCCACCAACCCGAGAGATCGGGTATGCCTTTATTCTGAGAAACATGCGGACAGGTTGGACGCTTGAGCAGCGTCGACAGTACTTTGAGTTTCTCAATCAGGCCGCTAAGTACTCTGGTGGTGCGAGTTACCCCGGATACCTCAGTCGCATTCGCGATGAAGCTCTAGGAAACTGTAGCAACGAAGAGCGCGAAGCACTCGCCGAAATAACCGGAGAAAACTTCAACCCATCTCCAGATTTCCCGATTCACGATCCCGTAGGCCCCGGAAAAGCCTGGGAGCTGAATGAAGCGATTGCAGCCGCCGGTGCCAAGCCGAACTTTGAAAATGGTCGATCGCTTTACTTCTCCGCCAAGTGTGCAAACTGCCATCGACTTGGCGGGCTCGGAGGCAACATAGGGCCCGACTTGACGAGTGTGCCTAATAAGTTCGATCGTCGCTACGTAGTCGAAGCAATCGTGAATCCAAGCAAGAACATCTCGGATCAGTATGGGAGCTCCATCGTGCTGCTTGAAGACGGGCGGGTGCTCAATGGCTTGGCCGTCGAAGGAGAAAACACCTGGACGATCTATCCAATGCAACCAGATGCTAAGGAAGAAATCGTTGAGAAGGACGAGGTTGAAGCGATGCGCAACTCTTCTGTATCTCAGATGCCAAGCGAGCTCCTCAACAACTTGAATGCACAAGAAATTGCGGATCTCGTCGGCTACATCATGGCGGCAGGAGATCCAAAGAAGTTTCCCAAATAGTTCACGCCGGATTCCAAGCCCAAGAGGACTTTTCGAATCCAGAACGCGGCATCACAATATCGACGATGAAGATTTGGATTGATGCCGATGCCGCGCCGCGGCCGGTGAAAGATGTCGTTTTTCGCGCTGCGCGAAAGAACAAGTTAGAGACGATCTTAGTAGCGAATCAGTCGATCGCTACACCGCCCGGTGTGAGCAGTATTCGCTCTATTGCCGTCAGGCACGGCGCCAACGAAGCGGACAACTACATTGCAGAACACGCGGAGCCAGGGGATATGGTCATCACTGCCGACATTCCTTTGGCAGAACGCTTGGTTCAACAAGCAATCGTAACAATTGATCCGCGCGGTGAACAATATCACGCAGACAATATTGCTTCTCGCCTTTCGATGCGTGATTTCATGGATGAACTGCGGGGTGCTGGAGCAGAACTTGGCGGTAGCCGTCCCTACAATGACGTCGACAAGCGAGAATTCTCCTCAACCTTTGACCGCCTCCTACATCGCCTGATGCGTGACGCAAGTCGAAAAGCGGCCGACTAAGGCGTCCTAGTAAGCAGGGACATCTTCTTTCTCCGCTTGCTTAACTGGCGAGCAAAGTCACACGAATAACTACCGATCCAATGGTAGCTCGCAAGCCTGAAGCAACGTCCGCTGCACGGCCATATCATGCGCAACCGGGAAGTCAGTTTCCTTTTCACCGCGAATGATGTCTGCCATGTCCGCAGCATCCGCGACGTAGCGTGTGTACTTCGGAAAGGTAATGTCCTGGTAGCCAGAGTTGTATGAGCCTCGCTTTTTCGAGAAAGCAACGCGAGCCGACGGACGGTCAAGCGGCTGAATTTGAAAAGTTCCCTCGGTGCCACAAAGAACAAAGTGACGCCGTGCGAATCCTTCCACTTCGACAGCCGATGATTTGACACTGGCGATGGCGTCAGGATACTTCAGCACCGCCAGCATGTTGTCGAGCAATCCGTCTTCCTCGGCCGCAACATGCTGGTTGATTGGCAGCACCTGCTGTGGCGCTCCGAGCACTCCGATGACTAAATCAAGAACGTGACACCCGAGCTCGAACATGATGCCACCGGGATATTCAGCCAGTTCTTTTCGCGACTGAAGCGGAACCACTTTACTCATCACGGTGTGAATCTCGAAAACCTCTCCCAACCAACCCTGAGAAAGAAATTCTCGAAGCAGGATGATCGCGGGGTTGTAGCGATACATGTACCCCATCTGAACGAGCAGTTCCTGCCGCTTTGCGGACAAAAGGATGCGTTCGAATTGCGGTAATGACTCCCCCGCTGGCTTGTCTAGGTGAACATGCTTGCCAGCTGTCACGCAAGCTTCTGCAATGTCGAGTAGATCCCTCACGCGAGTCTCTACCAGCACAGCATCTAGCCCTTCCGTATTGAGCAATTGTTCCTGCGTCAGCCAGGGAACGTCTTGAAAAACATCCTTCTCTTTCGCAGCCTGTCGCAACTGTTCGTCTGGCTCAACGAGCCCTAACACCTCATAATCGGGCGAGCTGCGATAAACCGAAAGCTTGGTGGCGTGTGCGTGCCCAACACCGATTTGCCCAATGCGTATAGGACGCTTCTTACTCTCCTTCGCTCGAAGTACCGTGCCACCCATCAATAGACTACTAGCAGTTACAGCCTGCATGAACTTGCGACGGTCTACTTGATGCAATTCTCTATTCCTCGCAAAAGGCGAATTTATTAACGGATAAGGATCGGAAAACGTACTCTAGGCCGTTACCGCACACGAGGTGAGGCCGTTGTCAAAGATTGGCAGAAGCTGTTTTCTCCACAAGTCTTCTAACCAATCAGCTCTGGCAGTGGGCCGGAAATGTCAAGATCCTTCAATGCAGGATCGATATCACCGAAGCTTTCGTCAATCTGCATTCCGGAAGAGGCCATCAAGCTCTGGTGCAGCATGCTAAGCGGACGGTGGCCGGATTGAGAGTAGGATGGATAAGCGATGTAACGTCCCATCTTGAGCTTGCCAGCCATTCCGCCCACCAACACAACCGGCCAGTCGCGGCCACCTCCATGATGCTTTCCGCCAGCGCAACTCAGGTAGACGATTAGAGTGTTGTCCAACATCGTTCCGTCGCCTTCGCGGATCGCATCGAATTGCGCCGCCATCTTATGAATCAAGCTGAGGTGATAGGCATCGATCATCTTACGCATTTCGGTCGAGGTAAATCCATTGGAAGTTCCACCATGTCCGATCGCATGCAATCCAACACTACCAATGCCAAGATCTTGGTACATAGTACCTAAAGTATCGAGTCGATAGCTGACTACATTGGTGAGCCCCGCAATGAGGGCTGCAGCGCCCATCTCCTGTTGCGCTTCCATGCGCGGCATGTGCCGCATCTTGGTGTACTTGTCCGTATCGTAGTCAGGCATGAACGTCTTGATCTTGTTTTTGAGCACCGCCTTGCGTTGCTCGCGGACTTTGAGGGATTCGAACGTGTCGATGTAGACGTCGAATTGTTCGCAATCTTCTGCAGAGAGTCGCTTTCTGATTCGCCCCGCATCGTCGTTGAGAAAATCCATCACGTTGCGTTTGATGAGGGACTTGTTCTTCAATTTGTCCACTGGTAGCGCAGCACTGCCGAACAACTCATTGAAGGCCTTGGTTGGGGAGGCTTGATAGGCAACGGCCTGTCCTTTCTCGTACGCCGACATCGTCGGGTAAACATAGGTATCGGAGGGTACAGAAGCCTGACCACGGACAACTGCATTAGTAGCAAATCCAAACATCGGATAAGGGCCAGTAGAATGATGCATGCCGAGCAAGGCGTCGACCGATGGTCCAACTGGAGTTAGCTCCGAGTTGCGACATGAAAGCGTTCCGAAGCCCGAAGTATGATTTCCCTTGAGGTTGTTGCCTGATAAGCCTTGCAAGATGGTCACCCGACCCTTCATCCCTGAGAGTGGCTGGAATATCTCTGGTAGCTCATAGTTATCCAATGAGACATTTACGAGCCGATCACGCTGTTCCTTGTATTCTGGCAGGCCGTTGCGAACAAGGTTCGCATTGTCGATGCCGCTCGACTTGACAATGAATACAAACCGCTTGGGAAACTCTACTGAGTCAGCTGCAGCCATTGATCGCAACAGCGGCGAGAAAAAAGCTGCTCCGGAACTGAGTGAAACGCCACGCAAGATCTCTCGTCGGTGAAAATGCATTGGGGCTCCACTACTTGCGATAAAGGAAGGTATCAGAAGAAAGCAACGCCACAACAACAGCTTTAAAGCTACCACCACTTTCCAGGTAGGCTCTCTCTGCATCGATGAGCGTCGAGGAATCGCTGAAAGTTTCATTGCGGCCCATGAAGTACCGGAAGGCATGGCGGATAATCGATTGGCGGACGCGAGGTGACTTGGCCAAAATGCGGCACATCTCGGTTGCATCAGAGAACTCACCGCTTAAACCCGGGATACCGATCTCATCAAACGAGCCTCGCGCGTTGACTGGCTGACTCGTGATCTTTCCGCTCGCAATTAATTCTTCGTGGTTGATCATCCGAAACACAGACCGTGTTCTGCCGCCCTCTTCGTACTGGTGAAAAGTCCTCAAGCGTGTGAGCAGTTTCTCTTCTTCGTCGAAGTAGTCTGCATCGATCCAGCGTCCGTAGTGATTGTAGATCTCAAAAGCTTCGCCGAGAGGATTAACCTTGTGGTGGCATTTCCAGCATTCATCTTGTCGCAAAAACTCCATTCTCTCGCGAAGCGTCTCGCTGTGATCCTCAGGAACTTGAGCATCAACGTCAGGCGGTACATCCGGCATGTACCCAGCCAGGAGCTTTTCATAGATCCAAATGCCACGCCTGATCGGATCGTTCTCAGCATTGAAGGAATGCGTAACGAGCCATGCCGGATGCGTAAGCATTCCAGCCCTTTGGTTTTCAGGCAGGCGAAGAGGCTGATCTGGCTGCCAGTCCTTCATGGTCATGTTGTACATGGTCACCGCATGAGAACGTTTGAAGCCCGGGTGTTTGACGACCGTTACGGGATCCTGCTGCAGGGACTGAATTTGTTTCTCTGTTGCGGCAAGCTTGCTTTCTGCAGCGTTTTCGGCCCCAGCAATCACGTTGGCCATCAAGCTTGGATTATTGCGATACTTGGGTTTCTTCATTTGGCCTTTGATCACGCTCTGTTTCTCTCGCTCGAAATCAAACTCGTCCACAAACTTCTTCAGTCGCGTAAGTTCATCCACGCGTCGCTGCCGAGCTAACTCCATCTCAGGACCGTCCGAAGCTACACCGCTGTGCTTGACGACGACTTCGTTGGTCGACAGAATGCGTTCGAAGACGTCCTTATCATCACGCAGGATGACTTTGAGCAGCGCGTCGGCTTCAGAAGTCATCGCTGACGCGCTCACGTAGACATTATGCAAATTCGCTTCGTGCGCGTCCTTGAAAACTTCGCCACAGCGGTTGTAGCCAAAGAACCGGAGCAACCTTGGAGCAGGATTACTTCTTCCAGCCGGAAATACCTCGTGATCCAAAATTTGCGTTACAACGCGTCTAACGTCCTCACGAGTATCCAACTCGCCCCTAGCAAGTGCTTGGCCGATCAGACCTGGCGAGGCCGTTCCCTTTTTCACTCCTCCCAAGGGCCCAGAATCGAAGATTGCATAAGACAAGGCAAAGGCGAGTTCTTCCGGTGAGAGAATGCTACGGCCGTACTCGTCCTCAGGTCCCAGTCCCCATTCCTGCCGGTAGATGGCCTCTGGCGAAAGGTAGATTGCGACAAGTGCACCTTTTAAGCTTTCGCGAGCGTCTTTCGTGTCAGCCAAATTCTATTTCATTAACTCAACGTATTTTTGTATCTCTTCGTCGTTCGGCACTCGCGAGGCAACTCGCTGGAAAGTGGATTTCAGTGGTGCCACAATCTGTTCTTCAGTCAACTCCGATCCATTGGTACCTTGCAGAAAAGGATCGAAGACGTGGGCTCGCCGCGGCTTCGCAGCTTGCGTCGGCTGCACGTCTAACTTGGCGGAAGCTTTGCTACTAATGCTCTCAGTAATTTTGCCTTGATGCTTTGTACTCCGCCCTTGTTCCTTCAGCAGTTGTTCGGCCTCGTCGAGAATCTTCTGGCTGAACTTCTCGCCCTCTCGCTTCCTAGCGTCCGCAGCCTGCCGATCACGCTCGGCACCGCCAGTTAGCTGATCAAAGGTATAGTCAATTTCAGCATTTGCATTGAGAACGATTGTTTCCACCACGCTTGAGCCTACGAAGCTTGTCTTAGCGTAGTCTCGCAGTCCCGATTTCCGAGTCGAAAAGGTGTACGGATTCTGAGTTTTTGCTTTTCCAACCGCCCGCACATCACCCTCAAAAATATAAGGACTTCGCCGCCAGACGCGCGAAGGAGTGAAGGGCTTTGCATCAATTTTGCCACTAAACA
Organism: Planctomycetaceae bacterium; assembly: GCA_002862265.1. Lineage (GTDB taxonomy): Bacteria > Planctomycetota > Planctomycetia > Pirellulales > Pirellulaceae > Aureliella. The sequence goes on from PKCQ01000053.1 coordinate 6,651, forward strand.
ACAATTCGTGATCGACAAGATTCCCGTATTGCGGCAACATCTTTTTGCGTCGGTATGACTCAGCGTGGCCCGAATTGAGTAATGCTTTCTCGATCCAGAAAATGGCTCGTGATCTTTCCGCCGAATCCGGCCTCTCCCCTTTCAGCGGCGGCATTAGCCCCGCTTGAAGTTGCTCTAAGGCTTGCAGCCAGATACTCGCCTGCTCAGCAGAATCGAGCATTTGCCCCATAGTGCTGAAGTCAATCCCGCTCTCTGCACCAGAGCCGCTATGGCAGTCGTTACAATGCTTTTGGAGGAATGGGCTGGCAACCGAGTCGAAGTCATCTGCCCCAAGACGGTCGATCGACTCTTGAGCTAAGGTCAGCGTTGGAAAACAGAAGCACACGATCGCGACAGAAGCACACGATCGCGAGAATCTGATTTGTCATCCATCCAAACAATACACAACACATTGCGAGGTCATCTGTGTGTCCTTCTTCAGCTTGAAATGATTGACCGTGTTTGACAAATGTAGAAAACTCTGTTATAAGGTCATAATCATTAATAATTAATTTATCTGTTTCTACTAATTGTTTAAGGTTAGAACATCCTAACATCTTTACTGCTTTGGTTGTTCTTACACCTAACTGCAC
>PKCQ01000290.1 GCA_002862265.1 Planctomycetaceae bacterium
TCGGCGGAGTCCACCTCTACGGCCCTTTCTTTGCAGAAGACAAAGTGGGTTGTCATTCCAAAGCTGGCCGCAGAAGCCCGGCGGCGGCAGAGTACAGAGCATATTTTAACTCAGGCATCGTCCGTATTGCGACTTGCGCGGCAGAACTCGACGGCGCTGCGGCGTTCTACCGACTCGCACGAGAACACAATTGCTTAGTGACCTGCGGCCACTCCAACGCGAGCTGGCCAGAAATGCAAGCCGCCTTTGATTGCGGAGTGCGCCATGTCGATCACTTCTGGTGTGCAATGAGTAGCGTTCCTTCGCTTCGTTCCCGTTTCGGGACACCAATGCAAGCGAGCATGGCCGAGTTCGTCTTGATGCAAACAGAAATGAGCACCGAAGTCATCGCGGACGGATATCACCTTTCAAAGGAGCTACTAGAATTTGCTTACCGCATGATCGGCCCAGAACGACTTTGCCTGGTGACTGATTGCAATCGTGCCCTGGACATGCCAGCGGGCGAATATCGCTTTGGCAACAAACAGAATGGAAGCTGGTTCAAGAGCGATGGGCAAGTCGGCTGGGCTCTCGATGGAGGCAGCTTAGCAAGCTCCGTGAAAGGCATGGATCACATGGTTCGCACCATGCACGCTCAGACGTCGGCGCCGCTGCAAGATATCATTCGCATGGCCAGCCTCACACCCGCCACGCGTTCCGAAATCGCAGATCGAAAAGGCAGTATCGAAGTCGGCAAAGATGCAGACCTGTTGATCCTTAACGATGCACTCGAACTCGAGCAAGTCATCCTTCGCGGCACACCACGCCCGCCTCATTCGTAGGCCGCTAACGATCGAATCGCCGTTCCGGCTCAACACTTAAAGAGTACGACTAACGCGACAGTCGGCGACAAACTTCAAAACCCTAAGATGCTACCACAAGCGACGCTATAATATGTCGCTCGAAGTGTCACTTTATCTCCATCAACTACATGCACATCCATGCGATCATGCTTCTTTGCCAATCTCATCCTAGCAGTCATTTTCTCTGCAATCGCCAGCGGACAATCTGTCCGAACCATAGAAGAGTTCGGGCAACCAGTGCAAGAACTGCGTGTGGGAAACACCGTAGTGAAACTCGCCCCGGCAGCTGGAGCCAATGTTTACTCGATTCGCATCGATGATGTCGAATTCGTGCACCAGCCTGCATCCGCGGAACGGTTACCTGGAGTCTCTTGTGGTGTTCCAATTCTCTATCCAACGCCCAATCGCGTCCGAAACGGCAAGTTCACTTTCGCTGGGGAAACCGTGGAGTTTCCTATTCGCAAAAACCAACGCTGGCATATCCACGGATTGTTGAATCGTCATCCCTGGAAGCTGCTCAAGTCGGAACAGCGCGACGATGTGGCTTCAGTAACTTTTTTCGCCGACTTCTCAGAAGGTACTGACTTACACGAGCTCTTTCCGTTTGCCCATGAACTGATGTTAACTGTCGAGGTGCGTGAAGGAAGCGTCAAATGGTCGTACATGGTCAACAATCAAGGGAACAAGCCGATTCCTTTCGGCTTCGCCCTGCATCCCTACTTCACTTATCAAGGCGAGCGATCAGAGACTTTTTTGACCATCCCGGCAACTCACATGATGGAGTCAGAAGATCGAATGCCAACAGGCAAACTGATCGAAATGAATCAGCTCGATTTTCCACTTGGCAGGCCGATGACACTGGAAGGCAGGAACTTTGACGATGTCTTTTGGGGAATGGACTCTGCAAAACCCACGACAATCGAATTCCGCGATGCGAAAAGGAAGATCCAGATCTCCACATCCGAGCACTTCACACATCTCGTGGTCTGGACGCCCGAGCGAAATTACTTTGGCATAGAGAGTCAGACTTGCAGCACCGACGCCCACAACTTACACGCATCCGGAAAAGAACGCGAAGCTCACTTGCAGATTTGTCCGCCCAGAGAAACCATGTCGGCTTGGGTTGAGTATAAGTTTGACAAGTAAGTGAGTGCGAATCCTAACAGCGACGTTCGCAGTCCGGCATTCGTGCAGAATCGAATCGAGAACAACCTCCCGCAGCAATCATACGCCACGGGAAGTCATCATTGCTTTTCAGCTCACACGGATTCAAGCTTTCGTTCTCCAAAGTTGCATCCCACTCGATGACTATTCCCAAGCCACATCAAAGGCGTCTCGCAACGCGATTGTGATCGTAGTGCCTTGGAAATCGGAGTTGACCAGCAGAACGACTTCGACACTGCCGTTGGGGAACGGCATGATCTAGGCTCGAAGCGGGCCGCTTGCATCAAACGCTCCGCCGTGGCGAAGGCAAGTCCCATGATCGCCGACAACGGTTTGCCATCTGTAGCCTTCCATGTCCATCATGTCACGTTGACCGTCAATCAAGATAACATTGCTGTACCGGCGAAAATCCATGGATTGCGCCAGTTCCACTGCAGAGAGCACCCAGCCTGCTCCGCCGCTGCGATGGGTCCAACCTCCGCCGTCTTGGCCAGGATTGGTGTCACCGAATCCGTCGTAGAACAAGATTCTCAAGGCATCCGATGAGTCCGCTCTGCACTCGGCTCGAAGGATCCCCGCCGGTTCGAGAACATACTCGTTGCAAAGCCAGACAAAGAGCTCGCTAGTTTTGTCATCGACAGTGTCGTCGTAGCTGTTTGAGAAGAAACCATCGATTTCAAGCTGCATCATTATTTGTGGGCAAAAAGCATAGGGTAATACGATGCGAAGCAAACCGAAGTCGCGGTTGTCACAGGTCCCCGTGTTGGCCACACCAGTGTCAGTGCCATTGGCGACAGAGTTTTGCAGTGACGTATAGGTAGTCGAGGCTCCGAAAGTACTGAAGCCGCTCCTATGAATCAGTAAGTGATAAAACTTTATTTCCTGAAAGTCATCATTCACGTCCCATAGAGTAGGCATGTAGTCCGCAATGGACTCATTAAGTGAAACGCCGGACATCGCAAGAAGCCGAATCACAGCGGAAGCGGTAATGTTCTTCGCGACGCTTGCGATATGCATTCGCTCGAACTCCGATTGCGGCAGTGGATCGCCGATTAGAGAGTCTGTCACGTTCTAGTGCATCCCCCAAGCTCCGCTCCGCTCAAGGTTTCCGTTCAGGTTGAAAGCGAATGAATATCCCGCGCAATTGCCGTCGAGACGATTTCAGAGCTCCTCTTCGAAGCGATCAAGGTTTAGAATCGGCCCTCCGGTTTTAAATTTTGGCCCACCATCTGGTCCGGAGAGAACAAATTGAACAATCGGCACACGTGCTAGCTGTCCTGTCTTCTATGACCTAGACTCTGCGTTACCGTCGCTACGATCTGCAGCTGTAAATCGCGACTGTGCCATTGAATATTTTGTTGCCGCCAAAGCTACCACTATTGCCGAAATGAAGAATACTTTACGAATCACTGCTCTACTCCCGTGACGGTTTGAGGTCTGTTTCGCCGAGGCCGTTCCGTCCTGGCACCATGGAGATTGCCGGTGCGGTATTCATGCGGACGGACGAATCCACTCTTTTTTTAGTGCTCCTTGTGCCTGCGGCTCAAGCTGTGATGTATTGCCTTTCTCGAATAACAAGTAGTCGACAGCATGCTTGAATGGTACTGGTACGTGCTACTTATTCTCGCTGGCTTCTTGGCGGGAATCGTGAACACCATTGCGGGCGGCGGATCCTTCCTGACGCTTCCCGCCTTGATGTTTATCTGCGGCCTTGATCCAAGACTTGCCAACGGAACCAACCGAGTTGCAATTCTTTTTTCGTCGTTGGCGGCCACGCTCACATTCCGCAAGCACGACAAGCTTGACTCACAATTGGCAGCTAGGTTGATCGCACCCACTTTGATTGGTGTGCTTGCTGGCGCGATTCTGGCGGTGAAGCTTCCGTCAGAGACCTTTGAACCCGTCTTCGGCGGAGTCTTCCTATTGATGTCTGTGTTTCTGCTGCTCAATCCAAGACGATTAACCGAACGACAGAAGCCAGAGCAGGAAAAGATTTGGCTAGCCGCGATCGCATTCTTTGGGATTGGCGTCTACGTAGGCTTTATCCAAGCTGGCATGGGAATCCTACTCTTACTTGGAATGAGTCTGCTCGACACGGGCGATCTCGTTGCCTCGAACGCCATCAAGAACCTCATTGGTTTTGTGGTCACACTCGCAGCGACACTCGTCTTCGTGTACAACGGGCTCGTCGACTGGATTCCAGGACTTGTCATTGCATCCGGGAACATCGTTGGCGGCATCGTCGGTGCCAAACTCGCCATCGCCAAAGGTAGCAAGTGGATCTTCGCCTTTCTCGTCATCGTGATGGTTCTCACCGGCATAAAACTAATTTTCAAGCCATTCTAGCTAGCGTAGTCCCAACAGAATGGGTGGCACTGGCTTGCCAACGTAAGCAAATGTCGAAGTGTTGGCCCCTATCTCGCAGCCGCTCACAGAACAGACGATCAGTATCCAGAGAAGGTATAAACTGCCTACCTTTTGAAGAGCACTGGCAAAGCCAGTGCCACGTGTTTCAGCTGTGAAACACGAGACTCTTCCTATGACTTATCGTACTCAGCCTCGAGGCTCGGATAGTGCCGCCTGAAGTCACGAGCAGGTTGCTGGCTCGTAAGGTCGAGGAGCAGTTCCAAATGAGCGTGCCAGCCCGCGCATACGCCTTTGCGGAACTCTTCGCTGGCGAGTCGAGCATAAGTAAGCTTAAGTAGAGTACCTGAGGCCATTGCAGTGAGCTTTACGGTGACAACTGTGCCCGGGCCTTTGTCGTGGGGCCATTTGCAAGCCGGCTCGTTGGGCGGATCGAATTCAACAGTCGCGCCGCACATTGCAATGGGCTCGTTGCCGCACTCGCTGTCTTTTGGATAAGCAGAATCCGAAATCCGAGTTTAATCGAAATCCATGACGAACGATTTGCCCTGAGCCATTCCGGTTTTACACCCGCAAAGCCACTTCTTTCGCAATTCGGGATTTACCCATTACTCCCAGGCTCGCCCAGGACTCGCGGGCAACACTCAACTGATCACCAAACTGGCCACTCTAACTCCTGCCGCATCAGAATTGGTTGCCTGCCCACTCAGCGTCCTCTTTTTCCAGTGCAAATCCTTGTGCTAGATGATCCACATGCTGATTCTAGAACTCTGAGTAACGCGCCAATCAACCGCAAGCGTCAATGGGTGCTCGCTGGTTGATTGAGCAGAGTTGCGATCGACCTGGATTTCGGCGATGCGCCAGGCCGGCATCCACTAGTGCTTGTTCGTGCTTTGAAGCACCGGCCGATGACATCTCAAGGGGTTCGGCGAGAGCCTGAACAGCTTCCTCGCTTTCGCGCGAGCAATCCAACATATCCCGTCGCTTAGGATCAGCGAGAGCACGGAAGACTTGATCTAGGCTGCACTGCTTAAACTCAACCATCTGGTCGAGCATGGCACAACTCCAAACAGACAGTTAATTGAATGGTTAAGTATTTTCTTGATTCCTAGAGGAGTGTTTCTTCGAATTGCTTGCTCGGGTCGAATCATGAGTGATAATTGAGGCAGAGCCGTTTACGGACAGCGGCCGCGCTTATCCGACGTCGAATTCCCCTAGGACTCGAACCGTGAAACTCTCGAAATCCCTGCTCGCCCTTTCTCTAGCTATTGTCCTTTTCGTGACGGAAGCTCGTCCAGCTGCAGCGCATGGCTTTCCGCCTTTCGCGGCCTGGGTCTATGGAGCAGGCGCAACAGCCTCAGTTCAAAGTCGAACTGTTGTGCGTTCACGACCTTCGTTTTGTTACGGCTGGGGCGTTTATGGTAACGTCGGATTCTCCGCGACCACTCGAATCCGCAGTCGTGGCTTCTACCCCGGATACTCGAGCTACAGCGTCGGCTACCCAAGCTATTACTCTTACCGACCAATCACTTATCGCTACGCGTTCCCATCCGTTTACTACTATCCAATGTACACATACCCGGTCTACTATCCGATTCAAACTTTCGTTCCAGCATTTCCATCTTGTTCGATCGGAACTACGAATTTGAAAGTCGCGACAAGCTTGCCAACACTGGTTCAAAAGACAAGCCTACCAACGGCAGTCCCAGTTTCGAACACCGCTCAGTCCAACTGGAACCTAGTCGGAACCCAGCCACAGACACAAACGCCACCTAGAGATCTACTGGATGCAGCAGACGCAATCCTCGCGGCAGGCGGCTACTCAGAGGCAGCCAAGGCTTACGCACAGTTGACACTAAGATTCGGCTCCAGCCAAGAATTGCTGGAACGCCGATTCGTTTCCCAAATTCTGAATCGCCAATTCATGCAAGCTGAGGTCGTGCTGCAGTTAGCGGAGCTTGAAAACCAGCAGTTGAGTGGTGGAAGCCTTTGTAACGGCGGTTTGCCAACGATGGTTCAATCACCGTTGATTCTGGAATCTGCCACGGAGGCCTTAGCCAAGCACTCGTTGGGCAACACCAAAGATCCTGTTGCACTTCGCACTGTTGCGACATGGCTGGCGATGTGCGGTAACGAGGAAAAATCCCAGACCTTTCTGAATGCCGCCGCTAAATTGGAACCTGCCGGCAGTCTCGAATTGCCCGCGCAGTCGATGATTGCAAATAGGCAATCTTCAGATAGCTTTCGAACCGCTGCCGCAAAGAGCGACTCAGGGCAACCACTTCCTGCAATGACCGAACAAAGACCCAAACTGGTTTTCATCGAACAATAGTTCGGCATAATAGTGATATCACGGTGTCCCGAGATTTGCTCGGGACGCTCCATGAACATCTCCGCACCCACCTTTTGCCTTCCCTGTCCTCCCCTCACGCAACGCGGGAATCCCAGCTTCTACCACTTGCTTAGGATCATAAGATGACTTCACCTCATCGCCTCTGTCGACATTTCATAGCCTGCTGCGCAGTTCTGACGCTTGCGTTATCGCTGCAAACAGCGAGTGCCCAGGATGGAAAACTCATTGACTTCGTGCGAGACGTGAAACCGATCTTGGACGCAAAATGCCTGGAATGCCATGGCCCAGAGGACGCGAAGAATGACTATCGCGTGGACGAAGAAGAGAACATGCTAGGCTACGTCGAAGCCGGCGATCTTGAAAACAGTTCCCTGTGGGCTGACTACCTAGTCACCGACGACGAAGATCTGCATATGCCACCCGAGGGACATCCTCAATTGTCTGGCATAGAGCTGGCAACGATCAAACTATGGATTGAAGAAGGCGCTACGTGGGGTTTCGCTCCTGAGGCAACCGCAGAAGAAGCACCACAAGAAGAGGAAACAGAAGACCTCA
>PKCQ01000057.1 GCA_002862265.1 Planctomycetaceae bacterium
CCTGCCCGTAACAATTCCGCATGCTGCGATGCACGCTACTGAAAAGTATGCCAAGCCATTCCGCAAGAAGTTTTCTCAGTTCGCGCAGAAGACCGGCAAGTATGCAGGGACGACTGTCAACAATCCCATCGCGGCCTTCGCAGGTATGATGACACAGGTTGATGATCACGTCGGCCAAGTTCTCGAACTACTCGAAGAGTTGGACTTGGATGACAACACGCTTGTTATGCTCAGCAGTGACAATGGTCCTCACATGGAAGGCGGGCACGACCCCAAGTTTTTCGATAGCAACGGACCTTTGAAGGGACACAAGCGAGATCTCTACGAAGGCGGTGTCCGAGCTCCTTTGTTGGCTCGCTGGCCGGGCAAGATCAAGGCTGGCGTAGAAAGCAAGCTAATTTCGGCTCACTGGGATATGCTTCCAACTTTCTGCGAGCTGGGTGGAGCGAAAACACCCGAAGGTATCGACGGGATCTCCGTGGTTAATGAATTGTTCGGCAAGTCGCAGCAGCAGCACGAATACTTGTACTGGGAATTCTATGAGCGAGGCGGCAAGCGTGCAGCGCGATTCGGCGACTGGAAAGCTGTACAGCTGAACATCAATAAGGATAAGAATGCGCCGATTGAACTCTACTACTTGCCAGACGATATCGGTGAAGAGAACGACATCGCCGCTGACAATGCCGAAAAAGTGGCGGAAGCCAAAGCCATTTTCATCGACGCTCACACGCCTTCCGAGTTCTGGGCATTCGGCAAGAAAAAGTAGCTAAGTCGTAGTGGGATTTGCCAGCATTCCTCGGCCCCACTATACCAAGGCCGGATTCTGGCCAAATCCACTTCAACACATCTGTGTCTTTCGGGTTCGTCTCTAGGATGCCAAGTCCTGGAGATGGAAATGATATGGACCGAGTTTACCGCCGTAGTTGCCTGCGGTAATGCGGCACACCGCAGCCTCTGATTGCAGACTCGCGATTCCTACTTTCATTGCTTCGGCTACGTCAACCTCGCTGAGTCCATCGATGACAATCTCGTACACCGCATTTTCTTCTGCGGTGAGGTTTGAGTCCGAGGAACCTTTCAAACTCGGGCACCATTTGTCGTTGGTACTTGCCTTGAGCTGCGGATACTTGGAACCCACTTTGGAGCCACTTCGAACAACGCCCGATGGAAAAGGCAAAATCACGTTTGGAAGTTTGGCGATGGTACTGGCTGCTTTTCTTGCGGCGGCAAGCAGCGGTTTTCGTTCGCTGCCTGTCACGATCAAATTGCCACCTCCGATTCCTTTGCAAGTCGCTGCGACGTCGTCGATTACGAACTCGCCATCCATTGTCGGCACGCGCCAATATCGCCGCGAGCCCAACTTCTTAGCGATCTGGTTTCCGTCACCAAAGTAGCGAAGTTGTGCTCCAAGCTTGATCGGTTTGCCGAGTAATTCGGCCGCAATGGCGTCGAGGCTTAAATCAGCGTAGCAAGCTGTACTAGGACAAGTAAGCACATTCTGACCGACGCGACCAACCACGGCAGACTCCAGCGCACTTCGGCTAAACGCGAATGCGAGTACTGAAATTCCGGGTCGCCCATCGATGGTCTGTGATGCGTCCAATTCTTCAGCAACGCCTGCTTCTAAATCGCAGCCGATCACACTGGATGCGTTCCCACAGAATGCCTCTGAAGCGATTCGGGCAAGCTCTGCGTCGTCAGCAGTGATTGCAAGCCGAGTAGCCGCCATCGGAAATGCTTCCGCAAAGCTGTCTTCAATTTTCGGACTCATATCGATCGTTCACAATACTGGCGAAGTTGGAGGCGGCTGTCAGAGAATCAGCCAACAAGATTCATGCTATTACTCTATTGACGTAGCCGCAAGCCTAGGTCTCATACAGTGCGGTGCGCCGGAACGATCGATCCTCATAGCCTATGCCCAAGGGAGGTTTGAAGGATCAGGAAAAACGGGCGAGTGACAAGGCGCCTGTGATCTCATGTTTTTGTGTGCCGCATCACCGTAAGGCGTCGGGCTCTTCGCGAGTGCAGTGGACTTTTTATCGCTGCCATTCCGCACCCATGCGGGACTGCAAACTAATATCCGCGACTAGCGTCAGAGCCACCCTCTGGCACAGCCTACTTTTCTGAACACATGGCCGCGCACAACCCTCAATTCGTAGACACGCGCGGGCGCCTCAGCTATGTTAGACTTTCCTGTCTGAGCCAAGTGCGATCCGTAGTTCTATGGCGAAGCACTGCTGGCATCCCACCTCGAAGATTCTCTTCTCAATTCGATCAAGACTGGTGCAGCATAGATGAAGTGGACGCGCGGCGTAGTCAAACGCAAAGTAACCTGGGCGGAAGGTCTTTTTACGTTGGAGATCAAGGCCCCGGAAGTGGCGAGTTTTGAACCAGGACAATTCCTTCAACTAGGATTTGACGAGGCCGATGGTCACCTCCACCGTCCTTATAGCGTTGCTTCACCACACCGCGAAACGCTCGACTTTTTTATCGTGTTGGTCGAAGACGGGCGGTTAACACCCAAACTTTGTAAGCTCGAAGAAGGCGCGGAGATCGACGTCAGCGCACGAGCAGCGGGAAGCTTTACGCTCAAACATTGTCCCGAAGAGAGTAAGTCGATTTGGCTTATCGCGACTGGCACTGGGCTGGCACCATACATTGCGATGATGCGAGAGCAGGAGGTTTGGGAGCGCTACGAAAAAGTTGTCGTTGTCCATGGGGTGCGACATGGCTCCGACTTGGCGTATCAACCAGAGCTCATAGAGCATCGCGTGAAGTACGGCGATCGATTTGCCTACGTGCCCGTCGTGTCCCGCGAATCAGTCGATGGTGCGATCGAGGGACGAATCACCACTGCCATCACCAGTGGCGAGCTCGAAAAAACATCAGGACTAGAATTTTCAACGGAGTCATGTGTGATGATGTGTGGCAATCCAGCAATGCTGGATGAAACCGAATCGCTGCTTGTTGAAAGAGGATTAACGAAGCACAAGCGGAAGGAACCTGGGCAAATCGTAGTCGAGCGATACTGGTAGCTCGGAGACATTCGTTTAGGAATCGAAAAGATGAAATCAAGGTTTACGAACTCTATTTCCCTGCCGGCGTCGGTCGGGTCAATACTGGTCTTCGCTTTGGCAACGCCGAGTCTGGCACAAGAGAAATTCACCAGCACAAGCGGTGGATCGTGGAAGCAATTTCGCGGCGACAATACCAATGGACTGGCTCTCGAAGCCAAACTACCGACAACCTGGTCGGAAAACGAAAATGTCGCTTGGCACACACCAATTCGTGGACGCGGTTGGTCTTCACCGATTGTCGACGGCAATGAAATCTGGCTGACAACGGCTACGAAGGATGGCAAAGAAATGTCAGCTCTATGTCTAGACCTGAATTCAGGAAAAGTCCTCCACGACTTGCTGATGTTCACGAACACAGAAGTGCAACCAGACCATCATGTCACGAATTCTTACGCTTCCCCCACGCCGATCATCGAGGGAGCGTACGTCTATGTGACCTTTGGAGCTTATGGTACAGCATGTCTAGAGCGCAGCAGCGGCAAGGTGCTATGGGAGCGCCGAGACCTTGAGTGCAATCACTATCGCGGGGCAGGCAGTTCTCCGATTCTCTATCGCGATCGGCTCATTTTTCATATGGACGGTTTCGATTATCAGTATGTAGTCGCACTCAACAAAAAAAACGGCGAGACCGTTTGGCTGAAGAATCGTGATATCGACTATGGCAGCACCAACGGTGATTTTTTCAAGGCTTTTTCCACGCCGATTGTCATCTCCGTCGCCGGTCAGAATCAGTTAATTAGCCCCGCAAGTAAGGCTTGCGTGGCCCTGGACCCCAATACTGGACAAGAGATCTGGCGTGTTCGGTATCAGGAACATTCGACTACAGTGCGACCACTTTTCGATGGCAAGCGGATTTATTTGAGCACAGGTTTTGGGAAAGCCAAAATGATGTGCGTGCGCGTTGATGGCAAAGGTGACGTGACTGAAACGCATGTGGACTGGGTCCAGCCGAAAAGTATTGGATCAAAGCCGAGTCCCATCCTGGTCAACGATTTGTTATTTGATGTTACCGACAATGGCGTGCTGGAGCGACTCAGCATTGAGACAGGTGAGATCATTTGGAAGAGACGATTGCAAGGCAAGTTTAGTGCTTCCTTAGTTGCGGACTCAAGCCACTTCTATGTGTTCAATCATGAAGGCAGTGGATGGGTGTTCACGCTCGAGAAGGAACCGGCACTTATTTCAGAGAACATGCTTTCCAATGGCTGCAATGCCTCGCCAGCCATCGTGGGAAACTCGCTGATTGTTCGAACCCTGGATGGAATATATCGTATCGAACAGAAGGCAGAGTAAGCTGCTTTCACAACCCGATGCGTAAGCGTAAACGAGGAAAACTGGTTTCGTTGCGTCGCTGAAGCTTTTTGAAATTGCGTTTCTTCAAACTAACAGTCCCGTTTGCCGAAGGGTCGGACTTAATGCAACCGGGGAGGGCTGGAATGCCTGCAGACTTACCCGACGCCTCACGACTATGCGTCTCGCCGAAATCAACAGAGCAGGGACAACTCGCTCATATTTACTTCATCAGGTTGCAAAAATGCTCTCTTCAAAACTTCCGATCGCAAGCCTGATTCTTCTGTACCTGACTGCAGTTGGTTGCCAGACCACTCCGACCAACTTTCCGTTTGATTTCGAATTGAAAGATATTAGTGAAGAACAACAAGCTTTGACAGACTATCGAGACAAGGTGGTAATAGTTGATATCTGGGGTACCTGGTGCCCGCCTTGCATTGCTGAAATCCCGCACTTCATCGAGTTGCAAGACAAATACGGTGATCGAGGGCTTCAGATTCTGGGCATCAACTATGAAGACGCAGATTCCTGGGAAGAGCAGCAACAGATTATTGCTAATTTTGTGGAGAAGAAAGGGATCAATTATCCCTGCATGCCAGGGACGGAAGAGGTTCAAAACCAGATCCCCGGCTTCAGTGGTTTTCCCACCACACTTTTCATCGACAAGACGGGCAATGTCCGAGAAGTCATCGTGGGAGTGAATTCTTTTGACGAGCTAGAGGCCAAAGTCAAAAAGTTACTCGCCGAGTCCTAGTTATTGGCCGTCCTTCGTTCTGTCAAGAAACGCGCCGGCTGCGAAGCTGATGAACATCGCCAAATCCTGTTGGGGCGAAACTTCAAACGTGGCTGTCGTCTGAGTCGGCAGCATGCTCTGGAATTTTCTGGCCGCAAATTCCACCTGGGGACGGAGCGATATTGCCTTGTCGCCAAGCAGTTCGATGGATCGCATAGCCTGTAGTACGAGATTCAGATCTTGGTCCTGCAAGAACTCGCCAAGCACGGAAACAGCCTTGGTGACTCCATGAATGGCTAGGCTGTGAGCCGCCGCGATGCGCGTCCAAGGTTCGCCGGAGTTCATACATTCCGCGAGTGCAGATTTTGTTTCACGCGACAAGCGAGGGCGTCCAATACTGGTCACTGCAGCCCAGTACAAAGCCGCATCGAGTCGATCTGGCTGAAAGATGAGATTTCGCAAAGCAATGTCACTTTTCGCTTCCCAGGCAAGATTCGCTTGCGCAGCGTATTGCCGTGCAAGCAATTGAACGTGAACCGCTGGCATCTTGCTATTGCGCATCAGCAGCGTCTCAGGCATAAAGCCATAGTCCAGCGTATCGTGCTTATGCTCTCTCAGACGAAGCTGAAGTTCGCGGAGCTTCGTGCGGTAGCCCGGATCGCTAGCCAAGTTTTGGGTATTCTCCGGATCCGCCACACAATCGTACAGTTCTTCGCGCGGTCGTTGCGAAGCAAGGAAATGCCACTGTGCGGGAGAAAGATGATGCGGCCGGGTACGACTATCAATCGACGCCTTGTAGAACTCCTTCCGAAGCTCACCCTGGTCAGGCCATGCCGTCGGTTGATTGTAGCCGAGATGCGGCATGTAGTTTCGGATGTACAAAAACCGCTTGTCTCGGATCGCGCGGGACAGATCACGAGCTTCATCCACTCGATCGCGATGCGCGAAAGCATACTTTCGCTCGCGTTGTTCGCTGCTGGAGAATTGAAGCCCTTGCATGTGTTTGGGAGACTCAACCCCGCATAGCTCCAGCGTTGTGGGAGCAAAATCGACGAAGCTAACGAGTCGGTCGGATTTCCCAATCGAGAAAGTGGAATTAAATTTTCGAATGGTCTCGGGAACATGAACGATAAGTGGAACGTGAGTACCCGAGTCAAGCAATGCTCGCTTGTGTCGTGGCATCCCAGCTCCGTGATCACCAAAGAAGAACACGATTGTATTGTCGGCTAGACCGTCTTCCTTCAATTGCCCAAGGATCCGTCCGACTTGCAGATCCATCACACTCACGCAGTCGTGATAACGAGCCCATTCGCGTCGCACGACTGGTGTATCAACGTAGAAAGAGGGTAGACGCACCGATGCAGGTGAATGGAGACGTTCGTTAGGAAGCTGACTTTGGATTTCCTGTTCGAACCTTTGGCCTAGCCAGACCATCGAGCGACTCTGGTGACTCTCCATCAGATTAAACACCGCGAAAAAAGGCATCTGCTTGTTCGGTCGGTTCCGCCAATGTGCCTGCGAACTACTCTCGTTCCAGCAGGCTTCGATGAAAGGTCCCGGATCCCTGATGTTGTAATCCGTCTTCACATTGTTTGACGTATAGTAACCCGCATCGCGTAGGAGCTGTGGAAAACCAACAATCCGCTTGGGAATTGGATATGCCGAGCGCATGTGCATCGTGCCAAGTGACGTTGGATAACATCCTGTAATCAAACAGTTCCGTGCGGTAGAGCAAACAGCCGAAGTGGCAAATGCATTGGTAAAAACAGTACTTCGCGAGGCCAGGGCATCGAGATACGGAGTATCTGCATCGGGATCGCCGTAGCAACCCAGCGATGGACTCAAGTCTTCTGCCGTAATCCACAGAATGTTGGGCTGTTGTGCAGTTGCTTGACTGCAAGAAAGAAGAACGGCAACAAACAGGGCAAGGAAGGAGTGTCGTGAGTCGAATGAGGCTTGCTTCAGTGGCATGCGAGTGCACCAAGTAGAAGTGGCGGAATTTTGAAGTGACGGCGGTTTAGCATGCTAGTAAGTCGTGATGACAAGAACAGCGAAAGTTGCAAGTGCGTTTGAACAAGATTATCAAATCGATTGAATGCTTCCTCCAGTAGAGTGGGGAGCCAACAATAGTGTAAAGCCTCAGATACTTGTCTGAGGCTTACTGAATGTTGAAATAG
>PKCQ01000225.1 GCA_002862265.1 Planctomycetaceae bacterium
CCGACCCCCTTATTGTGCATGCGTGTGTGCGCCAGTGTGCGCGTGCGCACAAGCGTAGCTCCCACACGCCGCCTGCGCAGCAAGCACCATGCCGGTAGGGGTCGGTTGGCATGCAGCTGTGCTGGGCCGTGTGCTGTTCAATCGTTCCAAAAATCTGCGACACAGCGCGTCGAGGCACGAGGGTCGGGTGACGCTCGTCGCGTGCACAGAACTCGGATTTGCTATCTGCCCCAAGCAACGAACCGCAGCTGCCCGAATCCGCGCATCTCCCACCGCTAATAGTTGCTCCAACAATTCAGGCCCCACGCGATTCTGCGCCTGCAACAACCAAAGAGCTTCCAATCTTGCAAAATCTGAATCCAGCCCCGCCACCCAAGCGTCTACCGCCGCATGTGTTGCCTCGCCACGCTCAATCAACACTCGCTTGGCCTGCCGCCGAAGGTGCTGATCCGCCTCGCCCAACAGCATGGCCAATAGCTTGTCATCGGCAAGTTTCGTCAGGTCCGTTTTCTTTCTCTTCGCACCTGCCTTCCATTCCAAACGCCAGATGCGGCCATGCCATCTGTCGCGTCGGGGATCACGAAAGTCAACTTCACCGTGATTGATGATCGGGTTGGACCAATCCGCTATATACAAGGCTCCGTCGGGACCTTGCTTGATATCGATCGGGCGAAAAGTAGCCGCACTCGTTCGCAACACATCGGCTTCTTGCTTCGTAACAAACCCAGCGTCTTGCTCCGACAGACTGAAACGCGTAACACGATTAGCACGGAAGTCACAGGTAACAATAGAGCCTTGCCAGGCTACCGGATAACTATCACCCTCAACAATTTCCATTGAAGCAAACTTGGGCCAACGACCAGGACTGATCAAATCCAAGATGTTGTTTGAACCGGGAGCAGGATTGAAACTGGCACCAGGAAAACTATACGCCACGCCCGCAAAACCTGCTCCATCCGTCAGAAATGACTGGCCGTAGCGATCAAACTGATGCCCCCAAGAATTCCAAAGGCCTCGGAAGAAGATCTCTGTTTGCAGTGTCGACGTGTCCACACGAAAACCGCCACCCGCTTTCAAACGCACAACACCTTGAGGCGACTCCATGTCGCTGCGTGTGTAAACGGACTGATTCATGTAAAGGCGTCCATCTGGCCCCCAACGCAGAGTATGCAAGTTGTGGTGCGTATCCTCTGTACCAAAGCCGTTTAGCACGCGCGTCTTGGAATCCGCCTCGCCGTCGCCGTCTTCGTCTTTCAGAAAAAGCAGGTCTGTACTCTGAGCGACGTAAACTCCGCCGTCTCCGGGTAACACACCCGTAGGAATTAACAGGCCGTCTGCAAACACCTTCGACTTGTCCGCTTTCCCATCACCAGTTGTATCCTCAAGCATCAAGATTCGATCGGGAGCGGACTGACCGACCTCTATCATCGGGTAAGCCTCACTACTCGCGATCCATAGCCGCCCTCGGGCGTCAAAATTCATGTGAATGGGCTTGTTCAGCAACGGATTCTCGGCCCACAAGCTCACCTCCCACCCATCAGCAATCGTGAATTCAGGATGCGGCTGTTCCTTGAATTCTGCAAATTGCGATTTGAGCTGTGGTTGTGATTCGGCAAGCTGAACAGGCTGAAGTGATCTCAACTTCGCAATCAGCTCTTCTTCTTTCTCGATCAAGGTATCGAACTGAGGAATCTCCCCCGCGTTCTGTCCCTGCTCACGCTTTCGAAAGCCGAAGACATACGCCATGTTGGCTGGCCGGGAACGGTGGAACCACCACTCGTTCTTCCGCACAATCACTTTCCGCAACGCAGGCGTATGCTTGCTGGTGAGCCACTCATTTTTCGGCAGCTCTAGACTGTCAGCCAAGTACTCGGCAAGCTCCTGATAGCCCATCGCGTTTAGGTGAATAGCATCGCGGCGAAAACTGCGTTCCGACACCGCCTGGAAAAGGTCGACATAGGGCGCGTCAACGGAGTTGGCAACGTTTTGAATGCGTCGAGCGTAATCTTCGAGAATGGCTTCACGGCGAGTTGATGCATCGATCTGACTAATCGGGGAAAGAAAAAGGAATCTCACCTCAGGCGAAACTTCTTGGGCGTACTGAACCATTCTCGTGAGCTGCTGTTCGAATTCTCTTGCCCCCGCTGATCCGCCTTCCAGCGAGCTGGCCATGCCATAGCCGAGAATCAAAACCGTTGGCTTAGTAAGCTGCAGCTGTGCTTGCAGCTGCTTCCAACCTTCGTCCGTTGGCTCTCTTCCGGCCTGAAGTAAACTCAGACCAAACCGCGAGTCGCCCGCTGGTGTGTCGGCACTCCAGCCAATGTTTCGAAAGGTAACATGCCGATCAGGAAAAGCCGTCGTCAGCATGACTTCCAGCCATCCCGAGTACTGCTCTTGTTCAATTAGGGCGTCACCGAGCAAAACGACTCGATCTCCATCATGAAGTTCAAAGTCTTGAGCGACCGCCGCAGAAAAAAACAAGAGATTACACGCAGCCGACATGACGCCCGCGCGAGCGCAGAAATTTCGATTCATATCAGATCGATAAAGGTGGGAGTATGTGGAGGAAAAACCGAACATTCATTGTAGCCCAATTCTTGACGACTTCCGCTATCGTGAAACGCAGATCAATTCGTGAGCCGCATCGCAGTAAGGCGTCGGGCTTCTTGCGTTCAGTGCCGCGTTACTGAGGATTGCTGGGACAGCCATGCATCTTTCTTCACCCTCCTTTTCCGAGCGGACCCTCGCGCAGCGGGTAGTCGAGCATTTCTGGGAGAGCTGGACCATCCGAGCCGAACGGTTTCTCGCTGAGCTCTACCCTTGACCACCCGCCTTGGAAGAAAGAACGATCGAAGCCTGGCACCAACAACAGGCCGTCAAGCGATGAGTTCTTCGATAACTTTCGCTTCAGGCGGGGCGACACGAACAGGACGTCCGTCATTCGTTTGCAATTCTGTTGCAGGATCAATCCCCAAGAGTTTGTAAATCGTTGCAGTGAGATCTGACGGCGTCACTGGATTGTCCTTGGGACTCTCGCCCACGCGATCGCTACTGCCGTAAACTTGCCCGCCGGCAACACCACCACCGGCCATCGCGACACTAAAAACACGAGGCCAGTGATCACGTCCGCCACGCGTGTTGAGTTTTGGAGTTCTCCCAAATTCACCCATCACCATCACCAAGGTCTCGTCAAGCATGCCGGTCTCTTTCAAGTCGGTTACCAGTGCTCCGAGAGCCTGATCCAGAGACGGGATCAATCCAATCGGCGTCTTGGCTCCGACGTATCCGTTCTTGAGTCTCGTAAGCAGATCTTCGTGCGTGTCCCAGCCGCGATGATTCACCGTCACAAAGGAAACGCCACGCTCGACCAAACGCCTAGCAAGAAGACAGCTTTGCCCGACAGTCTTCGGACCATAACGCGCACGAACCTCAGCGGGCTCTTGTTCCAAATCGAAGGCCGCCTTGGCTTCATCCGACGCAAGCAAGCGGTAGGCACGTTCTAAATCCGGGTCTGATTTCTCACCGAAGCCAACTCCAGGTATCTCCGAAAGAGAATTCAATGCACCGACGTAACCTTTGCGTCTTTCCAGACGCTTGAGATCCAGCCCTTTGTAAAAGTTGAGATCCTTGACCTCGAAATCCTTCTTGGCCGGATCACCGCCGACCGAGAAAGGACGGAAGGCTGAAGACAAAAATCCGTTTCCAGACAACTTGCTACCGCCCACATTGAATCTTGGCACAGCCACATTGGCGGGCAGCACTTGCACTCCTGGTGCGGAACGCAGATGCGAAAACGTCGCTCCCACGGTAGGATATTCGAGTACCGGTGTCGGCTTGTAGCCGGTCATCAAGTAGTGCGTGCCAAAGTTGTGCTCTCCCAGCGGTGAAGTCATCGACCGAACGATCGCGACGTCCTGCATGTGACAGGCAGTTTGCTCCATCAGTTCACTCAGGTGAATACCGGGCACTTTCGTTTTAACCGTTCCGAAAGGCCCACGGACTTCGCTGGGTACATCCGCTTTGGGATCAAAAGTCTCGAGATGCGATGGCCCACCGTCAAGCCAAATCAAGATGCAAGACTTTGCCTTTACAACCGAACCGTTCGCACCCATCGCTTGACGCTGCAATCGGAACAAATCCCCAAGCCCGAGTCCCAATGCCGTCAAGCCTCCGACTCGAAGCAGGTCACGTCGTAGTATGCCATCACATCTTCGGGCTGACATGGTGTTCACCTTTTTTATTGAAGCAGTCTCACCAACGTGGTAGTGGGATTCGCCAGAATTCCTGAGCCCAAGGAAAAAAGCCAGAGCAAGCCTGCCCCCGGTGGGGCATTAACCATAGGGCTATGCGATTAACGAGCGGGCAGTCAAGCAAACTTACGCAAAAGAGATAACCTATTTCTTATCGGAAGATTCCTCCTTGGAATCACCATCTTTCTCCGCGTACTTCTTCGCCCAGCCTTTGATCACTTCTTGAGCCGCTTGCGTTCCGTAGTTGCTGAGTTTGCCCGAGTCGACAATTCCTTTTGCTCGACGAGCCAGATCTTGCTTGGCTTTGTCGTTCCTCTCGACATACTCCGAAATTGCTTTGCCGACTTTCGCAACCTGTTCGTCAGTCAAATCCTTGTTGATAATGCGACGCAGCATCCCATCGAGCCTTTGATCTCCGCCGCGGGCTGGCCTATCGGACTGGGCGCGATCCGCTCCTTCGCGTTTCATCTTTTCTTGAGCACCGCGCCGCGCATTCATCCTCTGCGTCATGGCTCCCTGCAAAGCCTCCAAGTCTGGTGCGTCTTCCCCGATTGCAGCCGCGATGGACTTGAGAATCTTCGGACCGTCAGCCTGTGTCGAAGGTTGAATCAAGGCATAGTTGCCTGTCACTTTGCCTTCTTTTCCAACAAGAATGGTGAGCCGCACATTCCGGTTCAGACCATAGCTTCCGGGACCTTCACTGCCATCGGTCGAAACAGCAAGATGCGTTTTGTCATCGAAGTAGCCAAGTCCTCGGCTGAACTTAGGTGCTTCAGGATCGTCATCCAGGCAGACCACCATTGTTTGCAATTTCTCGGACTTGCTCGCTGTGTACTGCGTCAAGGTACGCATGAGGCCAAAACCTGGACGGTCCAAGCCATGCCAGAAGATCACAAAGAGAGGCTTGTCGCCCGCGGATTTGAGAACTTTGAACTCTTCGCCCGCTTTCTTGCCCCTGAGATATTTGGCTGTAAACTCAGGCAGCTTCTCGCCGACTTGCGGCCCTGAGAACACTTCCTCTTGTGCCTGAGCGTTGAAACTGCAAGCAAATGCGAAAAACAAAGCGATTGATAAACGAAACATTTTCTTCTCATTCGGTCAGGAGTGGCACTTGGCGGGAAATAACAGAATACCGGCCACTGCTGGCCACGTCCAATTCCAGTTTACAAATAAGCAAGCATTTTCCCTTCCGGCGCTTATTTGACTTTCAGCCTTAGTTAGCAGCCCGCTTGTTTCGTCGTTTAACGCGCGGACGCTGGTTTGCTCCTGGCTCACAAGGAAACACAGAACTTCAGCTCTAGCTCCTGCTGTCCAGCTCCTTGCTTATTCGCTCCACAAACCTCAGCAACAATGGATGGGCGGGTTCGGCCATCTGACCGTGGTTGAAGCCGTCGAGTTCAAACAACTCAGCGTCGGGATGTTTCACGACTTGCATCATCCGCCACATATAGGCGTTCTCTTCGTAGCGTCCGAGCAGTTCCAGCTCGCGATCGCCAGTGATAAACAAGATCGGAGGACAGTCATTG
Organism: Planctomycetaceae bacterium; assembly: GCA_002862265.1. Classification (GTDB taxonomy): domain Bacteria; phylum Planctomycetota; class Planctomycetia; order Pirellulales; family Pirellulaceae; genus Aureliella. The sequence goes on from PKCQ01000225.1 coordinate 5,777, forward strand.
CGAACATGAAAAAGCGGTGCCATCTCATCCACGACCGGCTGCTTGCCATCAATCCCGCGTTCGTCGCGAACCGTAAAGTGCGTGATAGTATGACCGCTATAAGGAATTAGACCGGCGATCGAGTCTGCATCAACCTCGAATTCCGCCAAGTACTTTTTGTCCAATCCAATCATGCTGGTCAGGTAACCACCCGCAGAGTGCCCACTGACAAAGATCTTCTCCTGAGTTCCACCGTACTTCTTAATGTTCTTGAAAGTCCAGGCGACGGCTGCCGCCGCATCTTCGATGTAAGCCGGTGATTTCACTTGGGGGTTAAGGCGGTAGTTCACGGCAACCACTGCGATGCCTTTGCTTTGTAGCTGCTTGGGTACGCTCTTATTTCCTTTCTTCAGCCCGCCACCATGGAACCAAACCACCGTCGCAAAGTCTTTCTTGCCTTCCGGATAGTACAGATCCAACTTGCAACGCTCACGCATGTATTCCGTTGGTTCACCGGAACGATACGGCAGATTTTCAAGCGTAGTGTATTCTTGCTGCGCTCTTGCCGATGCGGCGAAGGTGATAAAAATCAGCAGTGTGTGAGAGACCTTGGGAGTCATATGTGGCAAACCAGTTCAGCTTGGATCTTTATGCCCCGCCCTAGGGCGATTTCATTTGCTGTAACACCACTGCGCCGCTGCGCCCGTTGTCGGCCTACGTCAAGGCAGTATTTGCTTGACGCCCAGCCGCAGGCGCCTACATAGCCTACTGACCGAAACAGAATTGCGCGAGCATCTTACTGCATTGGCGAGTAGTCAGTCGCCTTCATGTAGGTGCTTTTAATGCCACCTTTGACGAGCAGCCTTCCATCTTTCTGCGACTCCTTCGCCACCTTCTTCCATTCGGGATCTTTTCCGAAGGCCGACCAGGACTTCTTCGCACCTTCGGGGCTCGAATGCTTAACGATGTAAATCAATGTATTTTCCGAAGTCGGCTCATCAGCAGGCGTATAGTACCCCACGTTGGTGATCCCGTGCTTTGAGAACAGCTTTGTGGTGTGATCGCGAAAGCGAGCATTTAAATTAGATAACTTACCTTCGTTCGTAGTATAAATCCGCAGCTCAAACACGGAGTCATCATCACCCTTGCCACTCGCGAACTTGAGATTGTAATCTGTGCCGTTCATGTAGACGGATTCGACTTTATTTACCAATCGACCGTCTGCAACCGAAGCTTTGTAAGCGGCTTGCCAGTCTGGATCTTGCATGAAAGCCTTCCAAGACGCCTTGGCAGCATCACGACTCTGGTGCTGCAAGATGTAGATCAAGGTATTCTCAGATCGCTCGTCAGTGGGAACCCAGTAACCCAGGCTCTTCATCCCATGCTCCTCAAAGAGCTTCACTGTATGATCACGAAAACGAGCGTTGAGGTCGTCTAACTTACCTTTGTTCGTCGTGTAAGTTCGCAACTCGTAAACTTCTTGAGCGTTGAGCAGAGCAGGGGAGAGAAG
>PKCQ01000687.1 GCA_002862265.1 Planctomycetaceae bacterium
AAGACGGTTGCTTCGATCTTGACCCTGCTACCGCTGTTCAACATTGTTTCAGCGGCTTCAGCGTATTCTTTGTATTGCCGATCTTCGGACTCTAAGCGCTTGTCGATCTCAGCGAGCCCTTGGCCATCAATTCCTTGAGTCACCATTCGAACCGCGAGCTGCTTGTCCTTGGCAGGAACGAACTCCAAGTGCAATCGATGCCCAACGTAGCGAGTCAAATTGAGGTTTACCCAGCGCTGACCTTCCTTCACCCCAACCACCGTTTGACCATGCAGCGGTCCCGCGACCAAGCGGTGTGAATCGACGCAAGCAACGATGTGGCCAGTACCATCAACCCGGCAACTTACCTTGCCATCCTTTAGTTCGAAGGTCGGCGATCGCAGAGTACGTCCGCTTTTTGGCAGCTTAGCAACAGCGCTCGAATTTCTCACCGAACCTGCAGTGATAGACTCGAAACCGGACCAAATCACGTCATTGACGGCAACGCCAGCTCGAGCCACTTCGACCTCGCCAGTAGATGAAAGATAAGCGAGGCCAGAAGATCTCGGCGATGCTCCAAAGATTACGCCATCCTGCATGAAATGTTGCTCAGGCAGGTTGGAATAGTCCACGACTATCGAATCATCGACTAAATAACTTGTTTGTGAAGGCGGTCGGATTCCTTGACTGGCTAGCAAGTCTCGAATCTGCGTTTGATATTTGGCATCCACTCGTGCCAATTCTTCCGCAACTCTGCGATTCTGCTCCATCGACTCAAAGCGAACCTGGCGATAATCGCTACTCTGCAGAAACCCCGACAGGGAGTAATAGTCCGCGGTAGAAATCGCGTCAAACTTGTGATCATGGCAGCGAGCACAAGCAACTGTAACACCGAGAAATGTTTTCGACATAACGTCGATCATGTTGTCGAAGCGATCCGATTCATCCTTGCGAATATCGACGGGGGAGTGGACCCATTCACCAAGGAACCAAAAGCCAGTTCCCAAAACAGATTCGTTGAAACCCTTGGTCGGATGCAAGCGAGGCTCGGTGATCAAGTCACCGGCGATGTGCTCGCGCACGAATTGATCGTAGGGCACATCTGCATTCAGCGCTCGAATCACATAGTCGCGATACTGGAACGCATTCGGAGTGTCGTTATCAAACTCGTGGCCGCGTGACTCTGAGTAGCGCACCAAGTCCAACCAGTGTCTGCCCCAACGTTCGCCAAAGTGCGGCGAGTCGAGTAAATGATCGACGACTTTCTCCAAAGCTTCTGGACTCGAGTCGGCTAGAAACGAACCGATTTCTTCCGGCGTTGGCGGCAGACCGATCAAATCAAAATACAACCGACGAAGAATGGCTTCACGATCCGCGTCGCGTGATGGCTCGAGCTCAGCGGCTTCCAAGCCAGCCAAGATGTGTTGGTCAATTTCGCCACGAGGCCATTCGGTGTTCTGAACTCTCGGAGCAACGGGGTCGACAACTGGTTGCCAGACCCAGAACTTGGATTGACGCTCTTCTAAGTCGAAGCTGCTCGTTACCGCCTCGGCTGACGGAGGTACTTCGTTGGGCCAAGGAGCGTTCATTTCAACCCAGCGCACCAGTGTCTGAATATCCTTCTCAGGCAGTCTGCCCTTCGGTGGCATTTCGCCATCTTGGACCGTCTCGATCAGAAAGCTGTCGTCGACACTGCCCGGCTCGACCATTCCGCTGTCGATATGACCAGCTCTGCGATCGAGCAGCAAGTCAGCCTCGAGACGTTTCGCCTTCGCGCTGTGGCATTCATAGCATTGCTTCGACAGCAATGGACGTACCTGCTTCTCGAAAAACTCAAGCTGCTCTGGTGTGAATTCTTGCTCGTCCGCCTGACCATCCACTAACAATAGGGCCACGAAGAGCGGAATCAGAACGAACTGCGTAAGCGATCGAGAACTTATCATCCAATCAATTCTTGAACGAAATGTGACATTCGGAAAATGGAAAGACTTACTTCCAATCAGCACATTATCTTTTACTCTTCTCGATTGTCGAGAATAATATGCGACACGAGGATAACGATCTGCGACACACGGATGACAAGGCAGGCTCGCGCCTGCCGCTGGAATTCAATCGAATCGAACGAAATCAACCACAACCCGAAGCGTGAGCGAGGAACATGATTCTGTCGCCACGCGTCGGCCATACAGGAGTACTATGCCTGTTCGCGCTAATGCACCTCGTGTACAGACTACACGAAAAGTAGCCCTCTTGGTGGAGACCTTGCGATCTTACGGGCGAGGAGTTTTTCGTGAGGCCGCGCATTTGGCATGTACCTGTAGCAAATGGTCCCTGCTTCACCAAGAAATGATCATCGATACAGTATTGCCGGAATGGATCCGCGAGTCCGCCATCGATGGAGTGATCGCACGGGTCCACCCGCTGACCGTGGACTCGCTATGAGACCTAGATGTGCCTTGCGTAGACGTCCAATGCCGTAGAGATTTTCCAGGGATTCCGCAAGTCGAGACAGATGATCGTAAAGTCACCCAACTTGCGTTCGAGCATCTTTGGGAGCGAGGATTTCGCAGATTTGCTTTCTGCGGCTATCAGTTTGCTCACTATTCGGAAGCTCGGCTTGGCTGTTTTCGAGAACTCGTACGCGAAGCGAGCTGCTCGCTATCGGTGTACGAGACACCTGGGTCGCGCGGCGCACCCGTGACGAGAATCGAAGAGACTGATCCCGAGGACTCGAAGAAGATGTCAGCTTGGCTGGCTTCTCTGGAACCTCCGACCGGCTTGTTCGTCTGCAATGACATTCGTGGCAAACAAGTTCTCAACTTATTTCAAACACTAAATCTCTCCGTTCCGGACGATATCGGTGTGATTGGAGTCGACGACGACGACACGATCTGCCCCCTGAGCAATCCACCGCTGTCCAGCGTACGGCCTAACTCGGAACAGGTCGGCTATCGCGCAGCTGAAGTGCTTGACGCTATGATGCATGGGAGCTCAGCACCGCAAGCAGTCCAATACATCTCACCGGAAGAAGTTGTGCAACGTCTTTCAACGCAAGTCATTGCCGTGGAAGACCGCGAAGTCGCGCGAGTTTGTCGCTTTATTCGCGAGCATGCTTGCGATGGAATCGACGTGCATGACGTCGCTGATTTTACTTCGCGTTCGCGGCGACAGTTGGAACGCCGCTTTAGCACCGAGCTCAATCGCACTCCGCACGAAGCGATTACAGCAACGCAAGTTGCCAAAGTGAAGCAGCCGCTACTCGAAACCGAAATGACACTCGAGCAGATTGCCCCGCTGGCCGGCTATCAGCACAAGGAGCGTCTTAGCGCCGTCTTTCGCCGCGAAGTCGGCGAAGCTCCCGGAGAGTATCGAAAGCGCAGAAAGTGATCAGAACGCGGTGCCTAGTTAACCGCGAATTGCCCGTTCTTACGAGCTAAAAATTTTTCTGAAATCAAAATCAGGGACGGTGAGAACCGAAGCTAATGCCCCGTGGGAGAAGGCAGGCGGATCACGCGTTGGTGGGTACGACTGACTTCATGCCCATGGCTTTTGCTGGCAATTCCATTGAATTTCCTGATCTCAAAGAGGCTGAGAACGACGACTGTGGCCGCAAAGTTTGCGCAGCTTTCGGCGAGTGCACGCGATGCTGAATGTGCTGGATATTCCTTCAACTAGGGCTTTAGCGATTGCCGATGGAAAAGGCGAGAGATGCCCGGAGGCGGACTTTCTAGCTTGATCCAGCTGCTCCGATCCGTGGCCCAAATGAAGACTCAGGGGGTTCCAGAAAATGGTTCGCAGATTGACTACATCCATCGCACTCGCTGCGGCCTGTGTTGTTGGAAACGCTGCAATGGCTCAAGAAGCCACGACAAAGGCAGTATCCGCTAAGCCTAACGTAAAGATGGCTACTTATTCTTCCCACTACTCTGCACAAGCCCAAGCGGCTCCGGCGCAGGTTTCGGGTGCACCACAAGCGATGGCTTTTGGACGAGTCTGGGGTGGAGCGGCAAGCAACCGAGACCACTCTCGATTCAACCACTATCCATATGTCTACTACCCTCAGAACTTCAAGGGTAACGAGTACTTCCGCAGCAGCGATAGCATGTACTACCGCTATCCACCGGAAATGCAAATCCCTGTGTACAACCGCAAGTGGCACAACTACTACCCCAGAAGCCGACCGTTCCACTGGGGTCACCACTTCATCCTGGACGTGTTCTAAGTCGAACACTTCAATGAGTCACCAATCGGAGCGCGTTGCATTTGCAACGCGTTTTTTGTTTGCATCTCCACTCTACCAAGGCAGTGGAAGGAGTTCGGGGGCAATCAGAGATTCGCTCATGAGCGCAAAACGTCAGCTCACGCCCTGCGTTTCCTTGTTCATTCCAACGCGAGAGCGCGTCGACCCAATTCACCAACGAGAATCACCGCTTAACCCCGCTAGCCCTGAACATCTTCGACACAACCCAAAGCATCGTTCAGAATCCCCGACATTTGTTAGAAGCAGCGTTAGCTTCTGAAACCTGAAACCAATCAGATGCAATATCACAAACGACAAGATTCGAGCCATGAGACATCTAAGCTAAACATCGACGTACTTCCCCCGGTTGTAAATGCAGGGCAAGCAGAAAAACCACCAAGCTTCATAAACCGTTTCGATTGCGCAATCGAAGACAATCCGAATCTCCCAGCCATTCGGGCTGCTGTCCTTTTCACTGCAACGCTACTGTGCATCCTGGGCAACATATTTCTCCCCGCCTACTTCTGAAGGAGAAACTCAGAATATTTGGGGTTGTTTGCGAGCGGCTTCCTCCTAGCACAAGTGGGTGTTCTTGCTGTCTGGACAGCAATAGGCACGCAGGCATTCGAGGTCCGTTTTGCAGGAAAGATGTTCTTTACATTCCTGGTTGTGACCACTTACACACTCGGTCTTCAGGTTCCTGATTGGTTGCAAAGCAGGCCGAGCGAAATGCCATATATGGTACCCCTCGTTTTGGCTGGAGTCGGCTTTGGAGCAGTGCTGCTAACTTCACCCATCTTTGGCATGATTTTTAGATTCGTAGGTCTAAGACTCGTAGAAAAACGTGAGCTGGATTGAAACGACATCGCTTCTGGGCCAATATCCCTTGGTTACCTGGTTGGCATCACAACCGTTGTTGGCATCGTGCTGGCGATCTTCAAGGCAGTGATGCCAGAACAAGACGGCCGAGGGGGTGCCTTTTACGGCCCTCTTTCTAGCCCTGTTCTTTGGCCAGTCGGCTCTGTACTCCTGCCTTTGTACTACGGGCACAACCATTTTGCTTCTTGCTACGAGTCGCAATTGGCATGGAGCTGTGGTGCTGGCGGTCGCTGTCTCTGCTCTACCGCTGAATATATTTCTATTGAGTTTTTATGGGCAATTCCAAATCAGCTTGGAGCATACAGCAATGTATCTATCCACACTGATTGGCTATGGTATCGCGATCAGCATCTTCGCGCTCTTAATTCGACTGACAGGGTACAAGCTGGTCCCAGGGTAGTCTTTCAAACTGGGGTTCTACACGTGACAGAGGTAGTCAGTCCTCACCACCGTTCGTATCATGCAGGGCAGCCGATCGATGCTGCACACCCTGAGGCTTAGCTTGAGCTGCCAGTTCCGTCGTAACCAGCAGCGTCAGTATGGAGACGGCCTGCGGGCCTTGCTCACGCTTCGCATTGCGATAATCCAGCGGTCGGTCCTACGAAACAAACCTGTACAGACGCCTCAAACTCTATAACGAACAGAATAATGAGTGATCTAACTACAAAATACAACGAAGCAGAAAAACTCAAGGACGAAGGCAAGTACGACGAAGCCATCTCCCTGCTGCAAGAAATTCTGCAAGAGGATGAGCAACATATCCTGACGCACCTGACTCTCGGACGTATCTACACGCTCACCGGCAAGTTTGACTTGGCGATCGAACACGGCAAGAAAGCCTGTGAAATAGAGCCTAATGAGCCTTTCAATTTCACGGCGCTCAGTGTCACTTTCCAACGTGCTTGGGCTGGCACTCAAGAGCAACAGTACATTCAGATGGCCGAAGATGCGATGGCCGAATCCCGCCGACTGGAATCCCTTAAATGAGCGACTCCAATGCGTCTGAATCGCCCCTCGCTGGCAAACGCGTCCTGTGCTTCACCGGCGACATCTACGAAGACTTGGAGCTCTGGTATCCGAAGCTTCGGCTCATTGAAGCGGGCGCCGAGTTCGTTCTGGCTGGAGAAGAAGCAGGCCGGATGTATGCTGGCAAGAACGGATACCCTTGTGTAGCCGATATCGCGATTGATGATACCGATTGTAGCCAGTTTGAAGCGTTGGTGGTCCCTGGCGGATTCATGCCCGACAAACTGCGGCGTCTCCCTCGCGTGCTCGATATTGTTCGCGAGTTCTACGAAGCAGGAAAGCCAGTGGCCGCGATCTGTCATGGTGGATGGATTCCAATCTCCGCTGGTATCTACAGTGGAGTTCGCGTGACGGGCTCGCCCGGAATCAAAGATGACTTGATCAACGCGGGAGCGATCTTCGAAGATGCTGCGGTAGTAGTCGATCGCAATTCCGTATCAAGCCGCCGGCCCGATGACTTGCCAGACTTCTGCCGTGCCTTGATTGCAATGATGCAAGCGTAAAAAATGCCGAAGAAGCGAAAGCAAGATACTGTGGAACGTCCAACTCAGGAGCTGGAACGAGAGATCGAGCAAGCCATCCCCTCGGTCGTCGAGCAATATCCAGCACTGCCGATTGGTCCCGACCAGCCGACGATGCATTTCATAGCAGAAGCCGCTATGGCTGCTCACGAAGCAGCCATGCAACAGCAAGAAGACGAATAGCAATCTCAGCGACAAAGGCGGTTCATGCAAGTCGTCCATCACGGAGCTCTACACGGCGTCACCGGTTCCTGCCACCAGCTTATGCTCGACGACGCCAACTCGCTGCTCGTTGACTGCGGGCTCTTCCAAGGCAAGGCTGCTCGGGACTGCGACGAAGACCAGATCGACTTCTCGCTCGACGGTATCCACGCACTGATCGTCACCCACGTACACCTAGATCACATTGGACGCATCCCTTATTTGATCGCCGCTGGCTTCAAAGAGCCGATCTACTGCAGTCCGCCGACAGCCAAGCTCCTGCCGATGATGATGGAAGATGCGGTGAGAGTCGGTGTAACCAAGAACAAACGGCTCATCGAACGCTTCATGCAAGAGCTGCGTCGTTTCATCCGCCCGATGCCATA
>PKCQ01000300.1 GCA_002862265.1 Planctomycetaceae bacterium
TCGGCGGCAAAAGCCCTGAAATAGACTTCGGCAGCCTCCGATTTCCCTTCAAGCCGAGTTTGAAACCAATGCATTCCGCTTTGGTCGAATCGTTTCATTATCAAGTGTGGCTTGCGATGCCCAAAAATCTATCTAACGCTGTAGTCTTCGCCTTTGTGTTTCTCGGCATTTCGCCGCTTGACGCTGCGTTGGCTCAGGGTAACGGAACGGTTCTGATTGATCTGCTGGACAAGAAAACTCAGGATCCACTGACCTGCCGCGTTCAGGTACTTAATGAACAAGGGCGACCTGTACGTCCACGCAGCGCTTCTCAAGAACGGAGTTGGAGCCTGATTGAAAGCCCGCTGACGGTTCGCAATCGCAAAGGCAAATACACTTATCGTGTTTATCGCGGTCCCGAATACGCGGCTGGAGGCGGCGACTTCGAATTGGATACGAACAGCGACGGCTACGACGTGTTGGAGCTGCCAAGGCATGCCAACATGCTTGAGGAGGACTGGTTCGGAGGAGACCTTGGCGCGCACATGTCCGCCAAGAAGCTTCTGCAATGGTTGCCCGCCGAGGGACTAACGATGTCAGTGCAGCTCGGCCAACAGATTGTCGCCCAGGATGCCTCAGAGCAGCTTATTGTTTCGGAAGGCGGACTATGGGTTGAGAGCCAGAGCTATTTCGATAGTCGCCCTGGTAGTGGCTTGAGTTTGCATCACTGGTTGCCCCCCGCCGAAGTGCCAAAGGACCTGCCGTCGACCAAGCTGCTTGTCCTAGCAAAAAACGCTGAGCATCCAGAGGACGCCTTGCCAGTGCATGCTGAGATCTGTCGTCTTTGGGCTCGCGACATTCCGATCTGGCTAGCTTCGCAGCGCATCGATTCAATCCAAGTGCTAAGTACACATTTGACATTGAGTGGTGAAGGTGGAAATCAGTTTCGGCCAATCGTAGAACCCGATCCTGGTCGCTTTCAAGGAGATCGAGGGCCGGGGAGAATGTTGGAGTACATCTACTGGAAAGTCTTAGATGCTGGCTTACGAATTCCCCCCAGTGCAGGCAGTGGCTTTGGCAAGATCGACACAGTATTGGGTTACAATCGCGTGTACGTGAACTGCGATTCAGTTTCCCAAGCTGCCTGGTGGGAAAGCTTGCGCAAAGGAAACTGTTTTGTGACCAGCGGTCCGCTGTTGCGAGTTACTGTCAACGGCCTCGTTCCTGGCGCGGTGTTTCGCGATCCTGAGAAAGTGGAACTTGATGTCGCGTTGAAACTAACAACCTCCGATCCCGTTGCTTATTTGGACATCATCTACAACGGAGAAAAACTCTACGAAGCTAGGTTGGATGAATACGCCAAAGCCGGTGGCAAGATTCCTCGGCTCAGCGTCGAAGAAAGCGGCTGGCTCGTGGTTCGCGTCGTCACCGAACGCGATTTCACTTATCGGATCGCCACGACAGCGCCTTACTACTGCGAAATCGCTGAACAGCCGCGGGTGAGCAAATCGGCTATTGAGTTCTTTCAGAAGTGGCTCGAAAAAGCTGCGGTGCAAATCGAAACCTCAGATCAATCGCACGCATCAACAGTGTATATCGACGCCGCCCGAGCATTTTGGAGTAAAAAGTTCAAAACGGCTAATGTACCTTAGGTTGTGAGTCGGATTGCGTTACATCCATCATGGCTAGATGCTTGATTCGCAAGTGTGTTGCAGCAGGGGATTGAGCAAGGTTCATTCATCAAGCGGTTCGCTTAGTGAAGTCAGCGACTCCTTCGTTTCCAATTGGTAAATTGCAATTTGGGCAAAATCACCGAGTTCTTTTCTGTCGTCGCCATTCGATTTTTCCTCCTTAGAAACCACAGATTCAGAGCCATCAGAATGAAATTGGCCTGCCAATTGCATTCGTCCATATTTTGTCGTTCTGGCACCCCTTCGGCGAAATGGACCAGGCGAGATATACTTGGGGATCGCTCGACGAGTCGGATATCACTTTCTGAAAATAGACAAATATGGCCAAGGACTACTACGCATTGCTGGGGGTGAAACGCTCGGCATCAGATGATGAGATTCAGAGGGCTTATCGTGAGCTGGCGCGGAAGTATCATCCCGACTTGAATCCCGACGATAGGGCAGCCCAACAAAAATTTAAGGATGTCCAGCAAGCACACGATGTGCTTAGCAATCCTGAGAAGCGTCGAGCATACGACCAGTTTGGACCGGAATTCGAACGCGCTGGTGGTCATCCATTTACTGGCGGCGGTGGTCCAGGTGGCGGAGCAACTTTCGACTTTGAGCAGCTATTCGGCGGCGCCGGTGGGATGAACTTCGGCGACTTTTTTCAGCAGATGGGCGGCGGTCCAAGCCCAGGCGGCGGATCGCGACGACAGCAGCGACCTTCGAAAGGCCAAGATCTGACCGCCGAGCTAACCGTTCCCTTTAACACTGCGGTGCTCGGCGGCGAAGCTTCGATCAGCATGCGGCGCGGCGGTAAGAGCGATGCCATCACGGTGAAAATTCCGCCGGGAATGGAAAGCGGAAAGAAGATGCGTCTGCGTGGCCAAGGCGAGGAAGGCCACGGCGGAAAACCAGGTGACTTGATCGTCGAAGTCACAGTGGCCCCACACCCCTATTTTCGTCGACGTGGGCAGAACTTGGAGCTGACTTTGCCAGTCTCTGTTGGGGAAGCTATGTCCGGCGCAACGATTGACATCCCTACTCCTGGCGGCACCGTTTCTCTCAAGATCCCCGCAGGCAGCAGTAGTGGCCGGAGACTCCGCGTCAAAGGGCAAGGTGTTCAGAATAAATCCAGCAGCTCAGGTGATCTCTTCGTAGAGTTGCAGATCAAGCTGCCAGTTGCTGCCGAGGCAATCGACGAGTTGCCTGAGGAAGTGAAACAAGCCGTTTCGAGGATCGAAAGTCTTTACCTTGAACCAATCCGAGACAACATCGTCTGGTAACACCTCAACAAAAAGCTCTGAAGCTTTTCCGGCCAAGCTGCGCATCAAAAAACGCGACGAATTCCAGGCTGCTTTCAAGGAAGGCAAGGTAGCGGTTGACGGTGTGCTGGTTGTTCACGCGGTGCGAGCCGAAGCTGGGCCGACGCGAATGGGTATCAGCATCGCCAAACGGGTCGGCAATGCTCCGAAGCGGAACCGCTGGAAACGACTCATTCGCGAAGCCTTCCGGCGGCAGCGGGCGCAACTACCCGATGGTTTGCAAATTATCATACGCCCCAAGAAAGGCGCAACTGCCGATGCTGCCTCCATCCGTAAGTCTCTTAAGACGTTGCTGCAAAGGTTGGATCGAAAGCTCTAGCCTCCGCACAATAGAAGTCTATGACATAGACTGAAATCGATTCAATCTTTAGTGTGATTGACTACGTGGTTGGGAACAATGCAAACCAACTTTGAAAGAAGCTTGAGTGCTTCAGCGATCGGTATGAGGATGTGTCCGTGACCCTCGTCTTTATTGAGCTCGTTGGCTGTATACGGCATCCCCTAGATCTTCGTGAATAGCAGTTAGCTATGCCACTTCACGATTGAGCATGGGCGAATTACGTATGTGAATGCGACACCGTATTAGAGGAGCTCTCATGCTGGTTTGTTGTCAGAGACAATTTTCTAGTCTTTAATTCTAAAAGCGCTCGGAATGAAATCACGCTCTGCTTCGGCAACCAATTGAGTACCATTCTGAGATGTTCGTCTCACTAAGAGTCAAATGAGCCGCGGTTTTGAACTGACTTAAGGGGGCGATGTTGAATGGCACATACATACTGCTTCGCAACGCAATGAGTTCTCAGACTGCAGATGAAAAACGCCACCTGACCGAAGTGAGGTGGCGTTAGTTCTGTTAGCTCATTGGATCATGAGAATTAGATCGCATGAAATCTCTCCATCTCACGAGCCAATCGCTTACGCGCGACGTGCAGTCGACGCTTGATCGTACCGATCGGTGCTTCGAAGTGCTCAGCCATTTCGATCAGAGACTGACCGCAGATGTAAAAGGCTTCGAGCGTAGCTCGGTCGACATCGCCAAGTCGCTCTAGACCATCGCGAACCTGCTCGCAACGTTCGCCGTCTAGAACACTATCCAAAGGGGTTTCCGCACAAGCGTGAACCGCCTCCAAGGCCTCGCTTTCGATGGCAACGGCAACACGTCGACGAGTCAATCGGTTGATAGCCATTCGTCGCACAATTTGACGCAACCATCCACCGAATGCTTCAGGAACACGCAGTTGCTCGATTCGATCGAAAGCGTGGATGAAGACGTCTTGTACTAACTCTTCTGCTTCGTCCAAGTTGCCAAGCTTACGGAAAGCCAAGGCTCGGGCAGAGTCTTGGTATCGTTCATACAAAGTTGCTTGAGCTTCTCGATCACCGGTTTGAGCAACTCTAACCAGCTCAGCGATCGTAACTTGCGCTCTTTCGAGGGTTCCAGTAACCATAATTTTGTTTCTCTCTCACCGCGAGTCCGTTCATGGGACTATTGCGACCTTGCTTGGACTGGAATCACAGCCTGATCATTCGCGATCCAAGGCGGATTCGGTCAGTGATTGAAATGCAGCGGAGAGACACACTTGCCGGCGGCTCGTAGGAGCCGTGCAAACGGATCTAGTGCAAAACTAGTCGAGGTTTGCATTCAAGCTGTTGCACGGAGCTTTAGACTCGACAATGGCTTGAGGCGGAGTGACATTGGCAACTGGACGGGTTGCCTGGCTCTCCTCTGCGTTGTGGTTTCGAGCTTCTTTGCCGGATGTCAGTCGTTAGAGAGTGGCTGCTGCTTTGCAGCTCTCTCTCGAAGTCTCGCCGCGTTGGACTTAGCCTTGTATTTGGCTTTGTCCCTGAGCTCTACCTGACGTCAACCATGTGGGGGTTGAGAGGGCTTGAGCCATGTCCCTATGCCGTATCGGGCATGTACCGCCGCGGTATCCCGGCATCGTCGCCTGAATTGTTAGCTGATGGTGATAGCCATCGGCTAATCCTAGCAACGAGGAACATTTCTCTAGCCAATTCCCCAAACGTTCACTTTTTGATGTGGGGAGAGTGCGACGCACATTACCACCACTCAGGACGATATCGAACACGCGGGAAACCACGGAGGCGATCGAGCTGAAGATAGTTGTATTACGCATGGCATTTCCTCCCTCACGCCATTTCTGAGACGTGAACTGAGAGAGAGTTACGGATTTCCGGGCTGAACAATTTCTCAAGATCGTCTGGCCCTGTTCGGAACCACTAGGCTCCGAAACTAAGTTGGGATGGTTTTACCTGGTGAATCCGTGCCAAGGCTTTCCACCCTTACGACTCGTATCAAGTAGTGAACCTGAACGACTGCAGTTAAACCTTACAAGAAGTACTCGGTACGAACAAATCAGGATGAAGTACTTTTCGAGTAGATTCACTCGAAATTCCCGTAGCTTCGCGTATTTCCAAGGACTCCAAGTGCTTAGACAGTAGCAGTAATTGTAGGTTCACACAAATTGGAACAAAAACTGAAAGAAAAACCTAAGCAGCTTCTGCAAGTCTTCACATGCGGAGAATCGGAGGGCCGAATCGTTCGGACGTAGCGGAAGCCGTCAAAACTTGCGGCCCGATTATTGAACGCTTGAACGCCCGGCAGAAGCGTCAGCTGCGCGCTGTAAGAGCGCTTTGACCATTATTGGCGTATCGGACCTGCAACTTTAACGGCGCTTTTGGGGTTTGGTGGCTTCGGCTTTCTCCTCTCGCTGCTCGTTGATCCGCTTCATGGATTTGCGTATTCGCTGGCTCAGGCTTGGCTCTTCGAACAGGAAGAAATCACCTAGCAGCTCTTCGGCCGCCTTACGCTGCTCTGGAACGAGTTCCTTGAAGAGCTTGGCTCGAGCTTGAGCTCGGATAGCGATGATTGCGGCTTTGGCCTCCGCCTCAATCTTGGCTGCTTTCTCTGCCAGGGGGCGTTTTTGTTCTTCGCGAACTCCAATTTCCTCGCCCAAGCGACCATTCACCAAGGACTCTCCCGTTCCGCCTTCTTGGTGAATATCGATCTGGTAGCCCAACTGCTGGACCCGTTCCAGCTGAGCGGGAAGCAAGATTTCTTCGATGGCAGACTCGGCCTGCTCGCGATTTTCTTCCATCAACTCGCGAAAGTCCGCACCGCCAAATGACAAAATCCCTCCGCCATCCTTCTTGCTCATTTGTGCTTTCAGCAGATCACTCATTCGCTTTTGCGAAGCCTTCATAATCTGTTGAGCGCCGGCGTATTGTTCCTCGGAAAGTTTGAGCTCCTTTCGCACCGACTCGTTTGTGAGCAGGCTGAAGAGTTCAGAACGACTCTTCGGATTTACCATTCCAATTGGCGTCCCCATTGCGAATGAAGGGTCCCCGAAGGACATGCTGACTTCGCCACCGTCGGTCAGTGCCTCGGACAATTCGGAACCGTCAATGATTTGGATCGCCGTACTCTGAGCACTTGCGGCGGCGGGAACCAAGAGAAGAATGGCCACAGCCGATACGTGGAGGAAGCTATCAGGTAGAGAAATCTTCATCGGTTCTCCAGAAGGGAATCTTTTGAGGGTGGGAGGATGGGTGGATTGGAGTCATCGTTGCTGCTGCAGGGAATTCGTTGCAAGAAATGCGCATTCAAAGCAGAGAAACAGCTTACTCGCAGAGACTTGGATTCGAAATGGGAAGGTTTGGAGCCCTATGTAAAGAGACCTGGCTACTATGGTTGGTCTTACAATCGGTGGTGGACTGATGACGGCGCTGGTGAGCCGAGTTTTTGTGGTGACTTTCCCAATCTGTATTTTTACGTTCTTTTGGTTTGCCTTCATTCGCTATGACGCCGACGGCAACTTCAAAGGCAGCTAACTCTTAATTCAAGTTGTGGCAATAGATCAACGTGGTCCCGGAACGACGCCCTATCGACGAGAGTGAACAAGTAAGAGGAGAAGATTTCGTCAAAAAATCGCCTCCAGTTGCTGAAAACACTCTCTCGCGCGAACATCTCTTGCTGCTGACCAAGCAACTTGAAAACATCGTGGCGGATCGCTCCCTCGTTCTACCGCTCTCAACCGAAGAGCTACATCGGATGTTGCAGGCGGCAGGTAAAGTCGCACATCCGGGGCGTGCCGCGAGACGAAAGCTGGCTAAAGCGTCACGTGATCTCCGACGTGCATCGGAGGCGAACGTCAGACAGAAGGAGGCCGAGCAAGACGCTGCTCTACTCGCTCAGACCGGCATTTGCTCGAAACCTAATGATGCTTCCCGTCGTTC
>PKCQ01000416.1 GCA_002862265.1 Planctomycetaceae bacterium
CTTGCAGGCTGGGCGGCCAGTAAACGCTCACGCTCACAAGTTATTGATGCTCCGGTAAACTGTCCACAACGGTCTGCCAGCTCGCGCCTAAGGCTGTCACTCTAGCACGGCTTCGCCGTGAAATCCGTGACCCAGCACAAGCCATTCGCTTTGATCTCGTATTCCTGCTTGTGCTCGAGGAACCGTATCTGTCGTAAGTGGATTGCGCGTGCTGATTTGCCCGATTAAGGGCTTGTTGGGCGATGGGCGGTTCACAGGTTTGAAAAGAAAGTACGTGATTGCTTCATGGCTCTGCTGGCAGCTTTCGTGGTGTTTGCCATCGCAGCGACGTTTGAGATGCCATTCGGGTTGGGTTTCTTGCTTTTGTCGATAGTGTCCATTCTGATTCTGCCTCCGGTTATCTTGGGGGGCTGCGGTAACTTGGGACCGCCAGCAAGCGTTTGGGGTACGCTGGTGTCTGGTGTAACGGACTATGCGGGTTCGGTGTACTTGGGTGTGTTTTTATCGCTGGTGATGATTTCTGGTGATCTGTTCCGCGGAATAAACGACTCAGAGGATGAACTTGGGGCCGCCAAATATATGCATTTGACTGGGTATCTTTTTGGGGCTGTTGGTGGCGCGATGGGAGATCTGACGCATTGGCTCTTGGTGCCGACGAGAAGTGAAGAGGATCCGACCTCCTGGATAGCGAGACCAAATGCTGATGCAGATTCGGAGTATGCCGAAGGTGTCAGTCCCTGCATCAAGCTCTCCTTGCGGGGGAATCTTTCGCAATAAAGGCGGCTGGTGGGGTTTAATTTCGCTTCGTTTCGTTAAGGCGTCTGAAGGGCAATTTTGAGCTGGGCCCGGGGAGTCGTGCCGGTTGGCCTAAGGGCGGAGCGGGCAGTGAAAATGTGGTGTTTGGATAGGTGGGTGAATCCGTAAGGGCAACTTGAAGGCTCTTAATCGCCGTGTTAATTTATTTGCCGACATCACCGGAAGACGCTTGGTCACGGCACAAATGCGTTGAGTGGTAGGTCGGTCTCGCTTCGAAATTAGCAGAGTACTGCTGGGTAGGGTTCGAAGCTACGGCCACTTGTTTCTCTTCGATCCTTGGTCGCTTTGGCAGCTTCGTTCGGAGGCGGATTGGAAAGTTCGCTAAGGCGGCAAGTCCTGCGGCGGGAGAAGGATTTTGATTGCTGGCTTATTGCAGCCGAGTGTCTTTTCTGCCAGTTAGTTTTTTGTAAAAGAATGCATCGAATGTCCTCAGATACTAAGTTCAAATTAGAGTACATCTGGCTAGACGGTTACCTACCCGAGCCAAACCTGCGTGGTAAGACCAAGATTGTTAGCGAAGAGCCCAAGTCCGTTGATGATTGCCCAGTTTGGGGCTTTGACGGTAGCTCGACCGAACAAGCCGACGGCAGCAGCTCGGACTGCATGCTGAAGCCTGTTGGTCTGTATCCTGATACCGGTCGGAAGAACGGATACATCGTAATGTGCGAAGTTATGAACCCCGACATGACTCCTCACGCCTCCAACTTCCGAGCTCAATATGACGACGATCCAGATCTATGGATTGGCTTCGAGCAAGAGTACTTCTTGATGGAAAACGGTCGTCCATTTGGCTTCCCAGAAGACGGCTACCCAGGTCCTCAAGGCACTTACTACTGCGGTGTTGGTCACGGAGACATGGGCGACATCGCTCGCCAGTGCGTTGAAGAGCACATCGACGCCGTTCTCGATGCGGGCATCAACCACGAAGGCATCAACGCTGAAGTAGCCAAGGGCCAGTGGGAATTCCAAATCTTCTCGCCAGGTGCGAAGAAGGTTTGCGATGATCTATGGGTTGCTCGTTACTTACTCATGCGTACCGCTGAGAAGTACGGTTTGAGCATCGAGTTCCACTGCAAGCCTGTTTCTGGTGACTGGAATGGTTCCGGCATGCACACTAACTTCTCGACCAAGAAGATGCGTGAAGAAGGTGGCGAAGCCTACTTCAAGAGCCTGATGGATGGCTTTGAGAAGAATCGCGAAGAGCATATTGCTGCGTACGGTCCAGATAACGAACTACGTCTGACCGGTCTGCACGAAACTCAGTCGATCGATAAGTTCAGCTGGGGTGTTGCTGATCGCGGTGCTTCGATTCGAGTGCCGCACGCATTTGTTAACGACGGCTACAAGGGATACTTGGAAGACCGTCGTCCAAACTCCAAGGCCGACCCATACAAGATCGTCTCTCGCATCTTGAAGACTATTTCTGAGGTCGGTTAAGCCGCGCAGACACAATCTGGTTCCACGAAAAACCGCGCCCTTTTCTGGATGCGGTTTTTTTATTGCTGTATCGAACGCTCATCGTCGATATGCTGCGTCCGAAGGTTTTCTTCCATTCTGTCAGGGGCAAGTGATGATCTTGTATCGAGCCGGAATCGTGCTTTGGTTTTATATTGGCTCCTGTGTACGTGTTGCTTGCGAGGCCTCTGCCCAGCACTATGCTGTGTCACTTGCACAGATCTACGACGAGTCAGACTACATTGTTCTGGTTGAAAGGTATGAGGCTAATAGCGGAAAGCTGCGTTCCGAGTTCGCGTAGCTGAGGGGCTGAAGCAGCCAAATGATGTTGAGAAGTCGGCGAAGAATTTTCCTGTGATTGCTTGTTTCGAAGACGTCAGTGACATCGCTGCGAAGCTTGCGAGAACTGGCGAGTACTGCGTTGTTTTCAAAGTACGGACGAAAATAGATCACTTGGTATGAAGCGCGGCGGCTAAAACAAAAAGGGTATTTCCGATGTTCATGATGCAAAGGATGTTCCAAGCCAGTGCATCGAACGGCTCCGTAGCTTCGCATCATTTCTGAATAACGACGAGCCATTGCTTGCACGAAACAAGAAGTTGGAATTTGTGGCTGCCAAGGATGGGGACTTTGAGCAGCTGGATAGCAGCATTCTGGCTTGGAGGCGGATTCGTATGCAAATCACGAGGTGTCTCAATCGATTCTCGCCGGCGGATTCCGGTAAGAGTTTGAACTTGAGAGTACATTTACAGCTTGAGCGACAGCTGCTCTTTGTCTTGCATTGCGAAATGCGGTAGGGAGGCGGACGGTGATTGGGTTGGGAGACAAATGTTGCAACTCAAAGAGTCTCAGGATCAAGGTGTTACATCCGGTATCGTCCATTGCGGTCTGAAGCTCGAAGGTTCGAAGTGCGTTCCGTTGATTGAACGCGAGTTTCTATCAGACAACAGCCGTTTTGGGGATCCTTATCCGTGATTCAGGCGCTCCGCTAATTCAGTGTGCAAAAGACGCGTTCCCTATCGCAAAGCGAAATGATGAAGGCATTCCGAAGTGTCCTGAAGGAACCCAAACTCGCGGATCTGGTAACTCTGGACCTGGCTCGATTGAAAGACTGGGATCGCATTGAAACGTTGGTGACACTGGCGAACAATGTTACTTAGGGTAATTGGTGCCGATTGCCAGTCAGGAATTTTCGAACAATTTGCCCTCTAGAAACAGCCAAAACGGAGCTAACGAATTTCCGAGGGTTGGATTCCAAGGTTTTCAAGCGGTCCAGTAACTTCTTTGCAGATGCTATGATTGCAAGTGTCGAATGGAAGCAAGTCAAAACTCGGATTCAACACGAGTTTTCCGTTCGAGATGGACGGGTCTGCTAGTTACTTGGCCCCGAAGTGGACGATCAGGAGTTAGCACTTTGAAGCACGACGGGAAGTGCATAACTCTATGAGCGGAGTTCGGTGTGCGAACTCACTCGCCCACACGTCGTGCTTGAAATCTGTTCGCAAATGGATTCGTGAGAGAAGCAAAGAATACGCAACGAGCTTTGGTGAAGATTGGCTACGACGGTCGCGTTCACAAGTATTTCCGTGGTCCGAAGGCTGAAGAGCGGTTTGCCAATGAAGTGCTGGTGCTGAGGTACTTGGAGAGTCGTCAGTGTCCGTTTGTGCCTCGACTGCTAGATTCAAATTCAGATGAGCTTTCGATTGTGACTAGCAATGTTGGTTCCATCGTGGAGCGGATCACGGACGAACGGGCTGCAGAGGTTTTTGCTGAGCTCGAGGACTATGGGGTTCGGCATGATGATCCTTTTCCTCGAAATATTACTTACCGTTCCTCCGATGGTCGCTTTTGTGCCATTGATTTTGAGTTCGCGACAATTCTGGATGAAGACTGGAAAGAGTCTGCGGAGCCCGCGGTGCAAGAATCTGGCGAGCGAGTGGGGCTCACTTGGTCAGGCTGGACGGATCGTGGCAAGTTTAGACCTAACAATGAAGACGCGTATCTGCTTTTGCGGTTAGATGAACGCGGGATTCAGTATCTTGGTAAGAACGGTCAGGCGTTTCTAGGCGAAGCGGAATTTATTTTTGCTGTTAGCGACGGCATGGGGGGCGAGAACTCAGGTGAGCTTGCTAGCCGAATTGCACTTGAAAAGATTACGCTGCGTTTGCCACGTGATTTTCATAGCCCTGGGCCAGAAGGAGTGCGAGAGTATGGCCAGCAGCATAGTGAAGAGGTGTTAGCAGAACTGTTTGCCAGCATCCATGAGGCAATGTTGTATCTGGGGCGATATGATGTGAACTGTCGAGACATGGGCGCGACGTTGACTTTGGTATGGTTCCGGCACTCGCAGTTGTACTTTGCTCACATTGGCGATAGCCGCTTGTATCAACTGCGTGATGGTGAGCTGCAACAGATCTCGGAGGATCATACTCACGTCGGATGGCTGCGTCGTTCTGGAAAGGTCAACGAGCGTCAGGCTCGGTCACATCCGCGCAGAAACGCACTCAACCAGGCGCTGGGAGCGGGGCATCAGTTCTTAAAGCCACACATCGGCTGCATCCGTTATCAGAGTGGGGATAAGTTCTTGATGTGTTCGGACGGCGTGACAGAGGCGTTGTGGGATTCGCGAATTGAGCGAGAGCTGGAAGGCACGGAGGTGGGAGCTTCTGCCGAAAGTCTTGTTTCGAAATCCGTTTTGGAGTCTGGCAGAGATAATGCGACAGCGGTGGTCATTGGGTTGTCCGATGAGTTTCCTTAGTTCACCAGCCATCCTGCTGGAGCCTAGCTTTGCCACGTTGGAAGCTACAATTGGCACAATCCCAACCACTGGAAAGAAGCCTTGCCGAAGGGGCTCGACGGGAAGGCCGGAATTTGACCGATTTCCTCAATCCATCTATTCTGAGAGAGCAGCACCAACTAGCTTGCGTCTGAAAGAATTACCCGCTTGGGATGTTCAAACGAGGGCTAGCATTGTGCTGTTTCATTTCTTTTTATTGCATCGGTTGTGGGATGACAGGCACGCTTGGTAGCGGCGAATCTGGTTCGCAAAGCGATGATACCATCGTTCCTCGTTCCGCGCAGAAATCCAGTTCACGCGATCTGTCTCCTGATGCCTCTGAATGGACGGTTTCGTCCGAATCAAGCCCGGATTCTGGGAGCACAAATTCCTTGCCGCCTCTTTCACTGGAAAACGAGGAAGCAACGCATGTGGGTGGATTAGGGAGCGATATTTCTCAGACAGCTACGTTCGTTCCAGATCAGTCGGCCGCCAGTTCGGAGCTTGGGCCAAGTGGTGCGACCAGGATCAGTCAGCTGCCGGTGGCCGCACCCGAGGAATACTTCCGTTCTGTACCGTTGGCTGAACTCGCGAGCATGCTTGAGGGGAAGCGGCTGGATCATTTTGCGGTTGAGCAGATGATAGGCGGTGGAGGGATGGGGGCCGTTTTTCGTGGGCGGGACCTGCGGCTTGACCGAATTGTTGCTATCAAGGTTATCCCGGCAGCCAAGCGAGATCCTGAGACGCTGCGCAGATTTCGGCAGGAGGCGCAAGCGGCGGCAAGGCTCGATCATCCTCATATTGCTCGGGTGTACTATATTGGCGAAGCCGAGCAATGGAACTACATCGTTTTTGAGTTTATCGACGGAGTGAATATTCGTGATCTCGTTGCGATGCACGGCCCGCTGTCGATGGATGACACTGTTTTCTATACTCGGCAAGTTGCTGAAGCCTTGTCGCATGCTCATGAACGTGAGGTGGTTCACCGCGACATCAAGCCCTCGAATATTTTGGTCACCACGGCGGGTGTGATCAAAGTCGTAGACATGGGCTTGGCTCGTAATACTGCATTGGACCAGTCTTCGAATGACGCAACTGCCAGTGGTGTGACGCTCGGGACTTTTGACTACATTTCTCCCGAGCAAGCACGCAATCCTCGTGATGCAGACGTCCGAAGCGATCTTTACTCGCTTGGCTGCTCGATGTTCTTTATGTTGACCGGTAAGCCTCCGTTTTCCGAAGGCACGGTTTTGCAGAAGCTTTTGAAGCATGGTAGCGTCCCGCCGCCAGATCCGCGTGCTTGGCGAACCGACGTGAGTGATCAAGCTCATGCTGTGCTCATGAAGCTGATGGCCAAGGAGCCCACTGGCAGATATCAGAATCCGAAGGACTTGATCAGTGATTTGCTGATGTTGGCTGAGGTGGAGGACTTGCCTCGCAGTCAAATGCCGGGGACTGTGATGTTCACCCCGGTAATTCCTCAGCGATCGTTACTGGAAAGCAACTTGCCTTGGTTGGTAGCCGTGGCATTTCTCTTGGGCAGCACATTGTGGTTGCAAAGCGTTCAGGCTTTTTCTAGCGGCTTGAAGATGCCAGCGATTGAAGCAAAGGCCGAAACGGTTGGGATAAAGCCTGCAAATGTATCGCCGGAAGAGCCGGTCGGAGAGTCTGAGGTTGCGGGGCAGCCAACAGGGAGTGGTTCCGCGATGCAGCCTGGGGATGCAAGCCCTCCGCCAGCTGTCTCGGTATGGCAACAGAAGTACGTCGTAAGTCCTTTTCAGCCGGCCGATGTACCGGAAGCCAACTGGATCTCGGATCTATCGGTGGCGGTTGAGCAGCTTAAAGATCTGCCCGACGTGGAAATCGAGGTCCGTGGAATGGTTGAGTTGCGGAGTCTTGTGGACGCGAGCGAATCCAGTTTGAGAATTCGTGGAAACAGTCAAGTACGCTCGGGCTTTGAGGTTTCCGATTCGCTCGTTCGACAGCTTACTGACGACGCTGGGATTTGGATGATCGACAATGGTAACCTCGTGTTGGAAGATCTCTATGTCGAGTTGGATAGTTCTGCAAAGCGAAGCGGCAAGGACTTGTCGTTATTTCGATCCAATGGAAATACGGATCTCCGGTTGAAGAATGTTGATGTGACTTTGAAAGCGAGTG
>PKCQ01000420.1 GCA_002862265.1 Planctomycetaceae bacterium
GACACCTTGTCGGCCCAGGCGATCTGATTCTGCACGATGCTTTGTCGCACAACAGCATCGTCCAAGGAGCTATCCTCAGCGGTGCTCGGCGGCGTCCGTTCCCACACAATGACTGGGAAGCGCTCGAAAGTATTCTCGAAGAAGTGCGTGACAGCTATCGACGCATTTTGGTCGTGATCGAGGGCGTTTACAGTATGGACGGTGACTATCCGGAGTTGCCGAAATTCGTCGAAGTCAAGAATAAGTACAAGTCTTGGCTGATGGTCGACGAAGCTCATTCCATTGGAACGATGGGTGATCATGGACGAGGGATCGGCGAGCACTTTGGTGTTCCCGGATCCGACGTGGACATCTGGATGGGCACGCTAAGTAAGAGTTTCGGTAGTTGCGGTGGCTACATTGCCGGGTGCAGTGAGCTGATTGAGCTCCTGAAATACACCGCCCCAGGATTTGTCTTTAGTGTTGGCCTTTCGCCGACCAACACCGCCGCTGCGATAGCATCGTTGCGAACGCTGAAGGCAGAGCCCGAGCGCGTTCAGACGTTGCGAGCTCGTTCCAAACTGTTCTTGGATGAAGCGAACAAACGGGGGCTCAACACGGGAGCTTCGTCGGATACGCCAGTGATTCCAGTCATCACCGGAAACTCGCTTCATGCTCTGCTGCTTTCGCGCAAGATGTATGAAGCCGGCGTGAACGTTCAGCCAATCCTTTACCCTGCGGTGGAAGAGTCCGCAGCTCGCTTGCGGTTCTTCATCAACTGTACTCACACCGAAGAGCAGATCTTGCACGCAGTCGAAGCAGCCTCGGACGCGCTTCGTGAGATTCATCCCGCCTACTTCGAGAAATAAGCCTCGGCTTCAAGGCAGATGGTCAGTGCTGAAAGCTCCACAATGCCACTCACGGTGCTCGGCCTCAGGCAAAACATTGGCGGCTAGCCGTCAGCCTTCGTGCCGACGGAATAACACAGTCGACTAGAAAATCTCACTGCTTCATCGTACCGGTTCCCTCGAGCGAAAAGGTGATCAAGACGTTGCTGTGGAGGCAGGTGATCAGGGCATCGTTGTTACTAGGTCGGCTCGCTTCACCGGCTTGAAACGGTAAGATGCAGCTGATGTTCATGTAGGCATTGCCTAGAAGATCCTCCCGCATAACAAGTACGAACATGAATGACCAAGCTGCCCACTGCGAGTCTATCCTCATTACTGGTGGACTTGGGTGTATCGGCGTGATGGCAACACGGTGGCTTCTCGAGAATACGAATTCTCGAATTGTGATCGGAAGTCGCAAGGCAAACCAGGAGGCGGTGCAGCAGTCCTTTCCTGAACACACTGATCGCGTTCAAGCGGCTAGCATCGATGTGCTTAGTACTGAGGCGTTGCACAACTTGCTTGACGAGCAGCAGATTACGCGTGTTGCTCATATGGCTGGACTTCAGACACCGGATTGCAACGAGCATCGCGATCTTGGACTCCAAACCAATTTGGCTGGAACGCAAAACTTGGTTGAGGGCATAAAAGCTGCTCGGACGAAGGTGCAGAGGTTCGTATTCGCGAGTTCAGTCGCCGTCTACGGACCGCGTGTTGCCTATCCGGCTGGAAGGGTCCCAATGAGTTCGGAGCCGAAACCGGTGAATGTCTACGGAGTTTGGAAATTAGCTGGTGAGCACATTTCTCGACTGTTCCACGAAGAAACGGGGGTCGATACAATCTCCGTGCGTCCAGGTGCATTGTTTGGGCCTGGGCGAGATCGAGGCCTGACATCGACACCAACAACTGCAATGAAGCACGTGGCGAAAGGAGAGCGGTATGAAATTCCCTATCGCTCAAAGCAGGATTATCTGTATTCGCCCGACGTCGGTGCTGCGGTTGGCAGCACACTTGTCGAGCCTTTCGATGGCTACGCAGCGTTTACTCTACCAAGCCACACTGCGGATACGAGTACCTTGGTCGAACTAATGCGAGAAGTTGCTTCGGAGCTCGGGGTGGCCGCCAGCTTTGATATCACTATTGGCCAGGATGAAGTGCCCTTTATTTGCGATTTGGAATACCAGCCTTTCCTAGACGCCTTTCCCAAGGTTCGACAAACAGAGCTGCGTGAAGCCATTCGGCAATCCATCGTTACTTTCGGAGTGGATTAGCGTGGGGTAACATTTGCGACTCATGCTGCACGACGCATGCAAACCAGCTGAACAGCTGGCTTGTGTGTAAGTTTCTTTGCTTCCTGAAACTGTTAGCCTCGTCGCCTTTGGATGACGCAGAGGCCAGCCAATGAACCCCAGATGAGAGCCGATGATGGTTCTGGCACAGCAGCGGTATCGCCGAAAGCATGGGGCCTCAAGTGAGCACCCGGATCTGCTCTGTATCCATCATCCGTCTCCCATGATTTCGTATGCCAATAAACTGGTCCACGAACGGGCAAGTTGTGGCGAGAAGGGTTCAGTGAGCAACTGTCAAGGATCTCACCGCGTTCGATGGTTTGGGCGATCGCTGGAGTAGGTTAGGTCGGAGGGCTTGGGAGGAATTCTTCACCTAGTAGGTATGCAACTCTCGCGGGAGATGCGAGATATTATTCAGTCGCTCCATGTTCCAGCACTCTGTTCCTTCGTTCCAGCGAAGCTCAGTGACACCAGCGTTCCAAAGGAGTTCACTAACTTGATATAGCGGATCGCTTTTTTGCATCAGGGCTTTAAGCAAGATTGATTTGAAGTCAGCATGTATCACTAGTGCATGCGTGCCGCTCGTTGGAACGAAGGTGTCCTCAACCCAGCGGGCGACGGTTTGGGCGCGTTGGAGCACTGCTTCGTTACTTTCGACGTCGTGGCCCCACCAACCCGCTTCGGCAATTCTCTCATCGATCGACCAACCTGGATATTTGGTTGCCAGCTCGCTGGCGCCCATCCCTGCTTCGCCTTTCTTGCCAATGGCGTTGTAGCCGCTGTAGCACCCACCTTTCTCGAAGATGTCTGATCTAATGGCAACCGTTTGGTTGCGTCTTATCGCGACTGGCTTTACAGTCTCCAACGAACGCAGAAACGGACTGCACAGTAGCGAATCGAGTTTTGCGTTCGCTAGCGACTGCGCTAAGCGTTCGGCTTGCCGCTGGCCGATCTGCGTCAGGCCTGGATCGCACACTCGTAATTCTTCGGGCAAGGCGTTGTTTGCCGATTGCCCGTGACGAATCAACAGAATTCGCGCAGTCAAAATAGATCACTCCTTTGAGTCTACTGAGATCGGACCTTGTCATCGGTAGCTATCGCAAATAGCCGTCGATCCAGCCTCTTGAACCTTGAGGAGGAATCCGATCTGCCAAATCAGTGCCGTCTGCGAGCGTAAAGGTGATGGCGAGTGGGAACTTGCCTTTCGGGGCACCGCCCGTGTACTGCCCCTCACCCCAGAACTTACCCAGGCAAACGATTTCCAGCTTCGCGACTTTTCCGCCTGTGACTTCTAGCTTGCCCTTGAGCTCTGCCTCATAGCCACGTTCCTCGCCTTTAACTGTGCGCAGAAAAACCTGCCCGTGAATTTCACCGTCACTGTTAAGCTCGATCTTGAGTTCACGGATGTCGGCGAATCCCCACATCGGTGGCTCGCCACGCGTATTGTCAACGAGGTGGAATCTTGCGATGCGTTGTTGCAGCTTAGTTGGAAAAGTTCCAGCAACCAATGCTTCGTGCTCTTCCTTCGTAATCCACAGATTGTCGCGCGATACGGAAGACTGGAATATCTTCTTCCACTGATCTGTCGTCTCTTCGTAACCTTCGAGAACTTTAGCTCGCACCCGAACTACCAAGCCACCCTCAGGTGGCTCAACATTCCAACGCTTGTCGCGCGTCTCGGCCTGAAGTACGGAAATTTGACCGGGGGGAGAGTCTAGGAACTCCTTCAAGCTCTCGCGGATTAGCCTTTGTACTTTCTTGGGATCGCGATTGTTGTTGTAAAAGTAGAGCTTACCTGTAGCATCAGCCACGTAGAATCCTTGCGTGGTGTTCTGAAAGTCGCTGCGAGGGCCTTGCGAGGCGATCTTGCGATAGAACTCGCCTTCGGTGTCTTTTTGCCGACGCTGATAGGCTTGGTCTAAAGCGACAGGGATGAAATCCTTCTGAAGGAGTTTCACGGTCCTAGGCAATGCGAATGTCGACTCACGGTCGAGCACACCATTGTTTCACGTACAGCCAAGCGGGTGTCCATCCATGGCCCAGATGAAGATTGGTTTGTTTTCTTCCGCCGCAGCTTTCTGCGCTTCCAGCAGACTTGTCCGCCAAGGAATCGTTCGCCAAAGGGCATCTGACTTCGGCTGGAGTTCCGACAGCAACGTGTTGCACTTTTCAGTCGTTAAGTCTTGCCCAGCCGCAAACTGGAGCGGGCAACTGAACGCAAGAGTCACGCCTATCAAGGCTTGAAAAGCTTTGTACCGCACCGATTTTTCCTAAAAAGATAACTGGACCTCGTCCCATGATAAGTTCTTGCGGCGGAAGGTGAGAAAAGATTTGCCAATTGAAGTTTTTTTCAAGCAGTATTTTGCTGCGTGAATACGCTGTCCATTGGTAGGAGTTCTTCTGCCGGTCGCCTAATCGCCTGCCCGCGACAAGAGCTTTTCAATTTGTTCGTCATATCGCCGGGCGAGGTTCTGCCAAAAATACATCTTCACATCGACCGCAGGAAGCCCTTCAGGCTCTTGATACCTTAGCTGATCGAGTAAGCACTTCACCAAGTTCCTGGCGGTAAAGCTGCGATCATCTGCATGGCGCTCTTGCGCGGTTTCATAGAAAAAGCAGCCTCGATCTGGATTTTTCTCAAGCTCGAGGACTTCAGGATAAGCTAGTTTCCGAGGTAGAACCGGTCGAGCGCCAGCCGCAATCGCTTCACAGATACCGATTCCAAAAAATTCATGGTCGGCCGTCGAGATTACGAAATCCATCTTCCCAAGCCAGGACCAGTATTCGTCCTTGCTCTCGGCAAAACACCTGTGGAGTACTCGCGATTCTGCAATGTCCAACAAGTGCTTGAGACTCGCGGGCTTTTGCGTGAATTGCTGCCCAAGCAGAATGAGTTCAAAGTCGATTCCAGATTCTAGTAGCTGCTCCACCGCCTTCACGAAGATGTCGGGTCGCTTATCGTGTTCCCATCGCGATACCCAGCCCAACCGAATGGGACGCGAGCCATCCTTAACAACGTTCTGGCCGGAAGCTTGCTGAGAATCCGGGGCTCGCAACGGCTCAATTCCTGGCGGCAAAACGATCGCATCTCTCAACTCTGCCTCCAGCAGATCCATATGCTTGAAGTCCGGCATTCTCCGTAACCAAGCAAGCGCTGACTGTCGAAATTCAGCGAGATGAAACTGCGAGTTAAACCAAATCCCTTCGGACGCAATGACACTCAGGATGTTGGTGTACGCGAAGTGATAATCACGCGTTTGGCCTTCAGCCAGCGGATAAGTGAACTGGTTTTCGTGAAAGTAAGTGACCGCAGGCAGGAAGGACAACTCGTCGCAGGCAAGCCCTCGCCATTCGGGCAAGTTCAGCATGTCGCTGCAAAAGATCGCGTCGAAGCACTTACCTTGTGCGGAAAGTTCATTCGCCTGTCGAGCCAAACTAAGAGAAGCATGACGGGAACGCCATTTCCAATGCACCGCAGGCAACTCTAGAACCGTGAACTCGTGGCGCGAGTACTTGCTCCAACCGCGATAAAGGCTCGCATGACTGCCGCCACCGAAGGGCTCTAAAACAAGTAAATGAGACACACGATTCAGACCTAGCTACAGAAATAGTTTGTGCAGCGAACCTTCTACGATTGGTCCACCACCGCCACCTCGTCCGATCGGGATGCCATCACTGAGCGCAAAGGCGACCGCAACTACGATGATCAGAAAGATCAATAAGGCGGCGTAGCGAATCGGTGTTTCCATGCTTGTTCCGTAACTCCATGAGTAGCCTCAAGGCTACTCCTTTGGCTCACAATACTTGAGAGCCATCAAGGTGTATGCGGTGACCAAGTTCGGATCACCTTCCATCCAACGCGTGGTTGGATTGAGCCAACTGCCATCTTCTTGCTGAATCGAGAAAAGCTTCTGGCGCATCTCAGTGCGCCAGGAGTGCTTCACGCCTTTGGCATCCACAAACTCATCCTCCCCCAAAGCGTCCAAGGCCTTAGCCATCGTATGGTAATAGTAAAAGAGCCCTTGTTGGTCCATGCCTGGGTTCTTTTCCAGACTATAGTGCTTTCGCAAAAACTCGACCGCAGCTGCTACCCGCGGATCGTCCTTCGAAAGCCCTGCATAAATCATGCTCTTTAGCCCTGCATACGTCATCGAGCCATAACTCCGCAACCCGCCATTTTCCGTGGTTCCCGCCTTCGTTTCGCCACCGTTTGCAACGGTGTAATAAAAGCCTCCGTCGTTGATTTTGGCAGCATGAGGAGAATTGTTGTGCGGCCCTTCTAGATTTTGGCAACGTGACACAAATGCCAGCGCCTTTTGGATCGCTTCGTCATCGGAGCCGCGTCCCAGCTCGTGCAAGGCATCGACTAGGTAGGTTGTATTCGAAAGGTCAGGCCGCTGATGCTTGCCGTAGCCTGCTCCGCCAAAGTCCATATCGCTAGCCGTGCGGCCCTCCGAATCATCCATTTGAATCTGCTTCACGAAGAGCTCCGCGCGATTGACTATCGCAGAGTAACTTCCGTCTTGATTTGCTTTTGAAAAGGCAATCATGGCAATGCAGGTGTCGTAGTTTCGGTGAAGAGAATTCTTAGCGTAGATGCCGCCATCCGCCTGCACATGCTTCTCCAGGTACTTCAAGCCCTTGGAGACCATCGGATCTTGCTTAGCCAGTCCCGAGTGCAGTAGCGCGCTTACAACCAATCCCGTTGGTCCAATGCCGGTGCTACCCGAAAACGATCCATCAGTTGCTTGACCACGCACACGGAGATATTCCACTCCGCGATTCATCG
Source organism: Planctomycetaceae bacterium (assembly GCA_002862265.1). Lineage (GTDB taxonomy): Bacteria > Planctomycetota > Planctomycetia > Pirellulales > Pirellulaceae > Aureliella. The sequence continues at coordinate 6,945 of PKCQ01000420.1, forward strand.
ATTTTTTCCAGGACGGGAGGTCGGTGGACGTTTGCTGCTGAGCCGAAGCCACGGATGAGAAAAGTAAGGCAAACGCGGTGGCGGCTAACATGTTTCGATGCATTAATCGCATGGATTTCTTCATTTCTCTGCTGGAAAAGAATGATGGGTCGGGCCCGGCCCAATTCGATCAACTTTTCGCTCTTCCGGTTTCGAGGGCGTCGTTGGATTAGCACTTCGCTTCTCAAGCAACTTGCGAATTCAAGCGATCGTGCTGCTGA
>PKCQ01000419.1 GCA_002862265.1 Planctomycetaceae bacterium
AACCGAACAGTAAAAAAAACTTCTTCCTTCAGTGTCTACAGGCAACTGCATAAAAGAGGCGATTTGGGGACGGGGGGGGAAGCGCAATACAGAAAAATATGGATATCTTTTCCGTTTTTTAAGTTCAGTCTACTACGTTGCATCGTGCGGCACCAAGTGGACACACTGCTTCTTTTCTCTTCGAAGCACTTGGCGTCAACCGCTACAAAACCGCCAGCGGAATGTTCGAAATCTATGTTCCCAAGAACGACCAGAAAATGCGGACCATCACACGCACCAGTGCCGTCTACGCTCTGGGCTTAATCTGGGAGCAAGAGAAAAACTCCAAGCTTGCAGCCGCATTGGTCAAACGCTTAACTGATGACGGGCTCAACCCTGAGGCAGACACCGTTCGATATGCTTCTGCGATTAGCATCAGCCGAATCGGAACAGTAGACCTCATCAACGACTTTTCTGAAGTCGTAGGAGAACCCACCGAGATCGGTGTTGCTGCGGAGTGGGCCGCGGAGCGTCTAAAGAAAGCGGCAAAGTAGCAGGGCTTCACTGGAGTCGATTCGGCTAGGCTGGAATTTTTTTCACACCCAGCCGCAGCCGCCGGCTTACTCTGACGATACTAAGCCAAGCCGCACCAAGGCTGCACTCCAACAAAAAAGCTAGTCCACAAAAATCGCTGGCACTTGGCTCTTCAAAATTGCCCCATTGAGAGCTCGAACGTCTTTATTGATTATCATTTCCAGCTTCTTCAGTTGCTCGTCGATCTGCTTGACTAGTTTATTGCGAACCGCGATGGCTTGAGCCGTCGGACGGAAGTCACCTGTCGATGCGACACTGGCAACACCGCTCAACTTGTCGTTCAGACGTATCGGGAAGTTTAATGGATCTTGACCGCTGCGATTCTTGGTTTGATAGAGGACTTGTTCGATCTCTGTCATTTGCTTGACGATTGAATCAGCCTGCTCGAGAAGCTTCGGAAAGCCCTTGCCTTTGGCTTTCTCCGAACCCTTCTTCAATCTTTTGGTGTAGGTCTCAATTTGAGTTCGAAGGTCACGAATCTGAGTAATCGCTTCGTGCGTTTCCGATAGCTTGTCGCGAACTTCCATCAAGAACTGGAATTGCAGATCGAAATCTTCCTGAGTCGCCGTCGTTCGTGGATCGGGCTGGATCTCAAATTCTACGACTTGGCTCTCTTCTCCAATGGTTAGCTTCGCCTGGTACTTGCCAGGAGCCGCTCGAGGTCCGCGCGTGCTACCACTCCACATTACCAACCCAGAGAAGGACTTTGCGTCTGGATAGCGAGTATCCCAATTGAACAAATTCAATCCTTCCTTCAGCTTTAACGGTCGCTCGTCAGATTCCTCTGCAGGTTTGGTCGAGTAGCGACAAACACGCTCCCCATCTGCATCGAGGAAATCCAGGGTCATCACCACGTCCTTCTTGGGTAACTCGTTCACCATCAAGAAAAAGTTTGCACCGGGGCGTATTCCTTGGCCGGATGGATTCGTCCCACCGCGACCGAAACGTCCGCGAACACGAATGGTAGGTGATGCCTCAAACAGATGAACTGATTTTTCCAGCAGACGCTCATTCATTTGGTGCAAAAGGGTGAGATCATCGAGGATCCAGAAGGAGCGTCCTTGGGTAGCAACGACCAGATCGTCATCCTTGATCGCCAGATCGGTAATTGGCACGACGGGTAGATTCAACTGAAACGGCTGCCAAGATTCGCCATCGTTAAATGAGACGTACATGCCAGACTCTGTGCCTGCATACAGCAGACCTTCACGCCCAGCATCCGCACGAATCACGCGTGTGAAGTGCTTGGGATCAATTCCGCTGGTGATCTTGGTCCAGGTCTTGCCGTAGTCGAGTGTCTTGAATAAGTAAGGTTTGAAGTCATCGCTCTTGTAGCGAGTCGCAGCAACGTACAATCCGCCGGGCTCGGTTGGGTGAGCCTCAATCGAGTTGATTTGACTCCACTCGGGTAGTTCAGGCGGGGTGACGTCGCTCCAAGACTTTCCGCTGTCTTTGGAAAGCTGGATCAAACCATCGTCACTGCCAGTCCAGAGAACGCCAGCTTCGTGAGGCGATTCAATGGCGGCGAATATCGTGCAGTAGTACTCAACGCTGGTGTTGTCCTGAGTGATCGGTCCGCCGGAAGAGCCTAACCGCTTGGGTTCGTTGCGAGTGAGATCAGGACTGATCTGTTGCCAGCTTTGCCCTTCGTCGGTCGTCTTGAACAAGACGTTGGCCGCGGTGTAGAGCGTCTTCGGATCGTGCGGCGAAAAGAAAATCGGAAAGTTCCACTGGAAGCGATACTTGTTCGCACCCGCACCGCTGCCCATCGGATTGTCGGGCCACACATGAATGTTGCGACTCTCGCCAGTGGTGTGATTCAGACGAGTCAAGTACCCGCCGTAGGATCCGCCATACACAATCTCAGGGTTGATTGGATCTGGAGCAATATGACCGCTCTCTCCACCTGCGGTGGATTCCCAAGCAGACTCGCTTATGCGCCCTGCGCCGGTGCGATGGTAGATTCGCACCGTCGAATTATCTTGCTGGGCGCCGTAGATCCGATAAGGAAAGTGATTATCCGTCGTGACACGATAAAACTGGGCCGTCGGCTGGTTGTAATAAGTCGACCAGTTCTCACCGTGATCAAAGCTGACTTGTCCACCTCCATCATCGGCGATGATCATACGGTCACTATCATCCGGTGCAATCCACAGATCATGATGGTCGCCGTGAGGTGTTCGGATGGAAGAATAGGTCTTGCCGCCATCGGTCGAGCGATGAAAACTTACGTTCAATACGTAGACTTCATCAATGTCCTGCGTGCCAGCGTAAATGCGTGTGTAGTACCAAGCGCGTTGACGTAGTTTGCGTTCGTCGTTGACTTTCGTCCAGCTCTCACCAGCGTTGTCTGATCGGAAAATACCACCATCGGCTGCCTCGATGATCGTCCAGACACGATTCGGGTTCACAGGTGAAACGGTAACACCAATGATGCCAAGTGTGCCTTTCGGTAGTCCTGTTTTACGGGAGATTTCCGACCAGGTTTTACCCGCATCTTCACTCTTCCAAAGTCCCGATCCTTCACCCCCGCTTTCCAGGCTATAAGGAGTTCGCAGAACCCGCCAAGTCGCAGCGTAGAGCGTGCGAGAGTTACTTGGGTCCATCACCAAATCGACAGCACCGACTTCGTCATTCACGAACAAGATGCGTTTCCAACTTTCACCCCCATCCGTGGACTTATAGACACCACGCTCTTGGTTGGGGCCGTAGAGATGGCCAAGAACTGCTGCGTATACCGTATTCGGATCGCTAGGGTCTATTCTCAAACGCGGAATGCAATGCGAGTCTTCTAATCCGATCTGCTTCCAGGTCTTGCCCGCATCGATGGACTTCCACATGCCATCACCGTGCGATACATTTCCTCGCACCGTGACTTCACCACCACCGACGTAGACAATGTTTGGATTGGATTCAGCCACTGCAACAGAGCCGATCGAGCCACCGAAGAAGCCGTCAGAAACACACTTCCAGTTAGAACCACCGTCTTCAGTCTTCCAGACTCCGCCGCCAGCCGCTCCAAAGTAGTAAGTCATCGGACTGCCTGGAACACCGGTGCAAGCTGCAGACCTTCCTCCGCGGTAAGGACCGATCGAACGGTACTCAAGTCCAGAAAGAGCTTCCAGGAAGTCGCTGCCGTCAGTCTCAGGCTGCGCAGAACAGACGCTGGGGTAAGTAAAAACTGCAGTCGCAATGATCACTAGGATGGAATTTAAGGCCGTTGGCCAAGCCTTCGAAATCATGATGTGCCTCCTTGATGGTGGTGCAAGATTTGAACCATCATAGTTCAAGGTAAAGAGGCTGTCCGACTTGGATTTCCCAGAAATCCAGGCGCAGTGGGCGGAATCATGCGTCCGGGAGCATAGCCCCCACAACGAATGAGCCGATCAGCTCACCAGTGCCGGAAGTCGTCGAGAATTTCGGTAACCACCTAGAAAGTGAATGTCGAATGGCAAACAAGGAATGCCGAATTTCGAAGACGAGAAAGACGGTCCGCCTGCAGTGCAACCGCATGATACCGCACTGGCGAATCCCACAATGAAATGATAGCTAGCCAGCTTGCTGCTGCTGAATGGCGACGTACATCATGCGGATTTGATGCAATGTCTCCTGCAAGAACTTGCCCTCTTCTTCGTCCAAATTGCCCTTGGTCTTCTCTTCCAATATGCCGAGCGTGTCAATGAAATGCTTGGCGTGATTCAGGTTGACGGGAACGGGCTGGCCCTCAGGACCAGGCATTTGCCCAAGCGACATTACGGCCTGCGAAGCAAGACTAGTGACCAAGAATGGAAAGGAAGCTTCAGGCATAGGAGGCATGTCGCCGGCATCTTCAGGCTGCGACGTCGTCTCTGCACTTGCTTCAGACTCGCCCTTCTCAGCTGCCGTCTCCTCGGCTGCCTCCTGCGCTTTGAGCTCTTCCCGCTCGCGTTCGACCTGGGACTTCCAATCTTCGTCGATAATAATCTTAGGCTCTTGTTCGTCGCTCATCGGTTTCTCGTAAGTCGTTTCAATCTTCTCGGTTCGTGTTGTATCACTTGCCTGAGTTTTCAGGAACCCAAACGATATAGTCAATCCAGGAAAAAGTGATTCCCAGCTGGCGCAACATGTTCACACACTTATTACGATGATGCGTTCCATGGCAACAGAGTTGCAACATCGATTCTAGAACCCGAAAACAGGTGCTGGGACCGCCCGCTTCAATATAAACAATTCTCTGAGCGGAAGTTTCGTCGAGTGCAGCAACGACTCCGTTGCGAGCCTCGGCGGTTTGCTCGTAGCACTGGCGAATGCCACCTAGCGAACTCGGCTCTTCATCCCGCGGAAAGGGTGATCGGTCTTGAGCCCAATTCGCGACCCACCAAAGTTCAGCGTCCAGGATGTGTCTCAAGTTTTTCCGCAGCGTGCCAGTACCCAGATCAATAGGCTGATCCAACTGCTCATCGGAAAGCACTAAAGATTCGTCGAACACCCGCTTCATCGCCCAGTCAGCGTATTCGAAGTAGTCTTGAAGACGATTCTTCTCGAGAGCTGGAGCTGCTCCCTCATTGGCCGCGGCCTCGAGTCCGTATTTGTGTAACTCCGCAAGACTTTCTTCCGGGAATTCTGCCGAAGGATGGGCCATCTTGTAAAAGATGTAATCCAGACCACCAGGAACCTTCTTACCGAAGCCCTTGAGATAGCTGAGCGCCTGAGCCCGGTGATGAATATCGTGGTTTGCTACGTGACTCATCAAGGAACCAATGGGTAGTTTGTAGGAATTCCCTTGACTATCTTGGAATTCATCAATGCGTGAAAAGCCCGTGTTAGACTCTTCTCCAATCATCGCATTGCGGATTTCGGCCGTTCGAGTTGACTCAGCCTGGATGTCGGCAACACTCTTGCCTTCGGCATCTGCCTGCAGAGCACGCCATGGCTTAGCTTGCCAACGTTCTAACCAGAGTTTTTCAGCCTCTAGCATATGAAACAAAGTGTTGCGCAGTGATCCGAAGCCCATCTCGCGCGGCTGATCCAGCTGTTCGTCACTAAGCTCTGCTGCTAAGGAAAAGACGCGCCGGTTAGCCCAGTCATTGTGATCGAACAAATCTTGGAGAATGGCTACTGACTTCATCGAATCGTCCCTGCCATCAAACAGAAAGAACTAGGAAACGGGTACACCATCGGTGGGTGATTCCGTAGAAGCAGAACTCTTGCGGCTACGTCGTTCAATAGCGGCTTCAATAAAGTTTGCGAACAGTGGGTGTGATTTCGTAGGCTTCGACTTGAATTCAGGGTGGAACTGCACGGCGACAAACCAGGGGTGATCTGGAATTTCAACAATTTCAACCAAACCATCATCTGGGCTTGTCCCAGCAAAGACCATTCCGTTGGCCGTAAACTGCTGCCGATACACATTGTTGAACTCGTATCGGTGGCGATGCCGTTCAGAGATCTCCGAGTTCTCGTAGGCCTTCAATGACTTGGTCTCGTCTCTCAGCACGCATGGCTGAGCACCCAGCCGCATGGTGCCACCCATGTTCGTGATTTCACGTTGCTCGTCGAGTAGGCAAATAACGGGGTGCTGCGTGTCTTTATCGAACTCCGTGGAGTGAGCATCCCCCAAGCCGATCACGCTGCGACCATAGTCGATAACGGCACACTGCATGCCCAGACAAATTCCAAAAAACGGAATGCCTTTTTCGCGAGCATATCGCACAGCTTGGACTTTGCCTTCGATGCCACGCTCACCAAAGCCACCTGGAACCAGGATTCCATCGTAGCCACTGAGCAAGCACTCGGGGCCTTCGTTTTCGATATCTGCACTCTGGATCCGGCCGATACGAATCTGGGCGTGATGATGAATCCCAGCGTGATCCAAGGACTCGTAAATCGACTTGTACGCGTCCTTGTGCTCGGCGTATTTGCCAACAACTGCAATACTAATCTCCTGCTTGGGATTGCGAAGCCGATGTAATATATCGTTATATGGCTCTAGGTCGGGTGTCGACGTCGAGAGCCCCAATCGCTTGCAGATCTGCTCGTCCAGCCCGTTGCTAACCAACGACAAAGGCACTTCATAGATCGAAAAGTCCTTGTCCTTTTCCTCGATGACCGCCTGTGGCTGCAAGTTGCAGAACAATGCAATCTTGTCACGCTCGTCGCGTGAAATCGATTGTTCACAGCGGCAGATTAGGATGTCAGGCTGAATACCGATCTGACGCAACTGGCCCACCGAGTGCTGGGTAGGCTTAGTTTTTAGCTCTCCGGCGGCCTTGAGGTAAGGCACCAGCGTCAAGTGAATGAACAAGCAGTTTTCCTGCCCTGCGATCAATGGGTACTGTCGAATCGCCTCTAAGAAAGGCAAGCTCTCGATGTCACCAACCGTGCCACCAATTTCAGTAATGACCACGTCAACGTCTTGCTCGCCGACTTTGCGGATCACACTCTTGATTTCATCAGTGATGTGCGGAATTACTTGGACTGTCTTGCCCAAGAACTGACCCTTGCGTTCCTTTTCGATGACGGACAAATAGATCTGACCCGTTGTGTAATTCGAATCACGAGTCAGCGGACCATCGGTAAATCGCTCGTAGTGGCCCAAGTCCAAATCGGTTTCACTGCCGTCATCGAGCACGTAGACCTCGCCGTGCTGGTA
>PKCQ01000223.1 GCA_002862265.1 Planctomycetaceae bacterium
TCGCGTGTTATCGGAGAGGAATCCCATCAAAGGATCGGAAACCGCGTCGAAAATCCGAGGCACGAAGCCGATGACGCCGACCCAAACTGGATCCAGCCCCAATCCGAGGTTGAGCACGACCATCATCGCGGGGAGAGCCGCTGCTTGTGAGTTGTTTACCAGCATGCCGCAGGCGTAAGCGACGAATTGAACCGCCCCTAACCGATCTTCTGCCGGTTCAGCTACAGGTGTAATTACTGGGGAGTTACTCATTCGTGTTGCTTGGAATATTGGACAAGGTGACCGAAGGCTTTCAAGGCCAGACGTGCTCCTTGAAACCGATTTCATGGTAGCGTTTCTGAGGCCGGGTTCAACATGTAATCCCTTGGTAGTAGATACGAGAAAGCGATTTCTCAACCAGTGCGAGGTTGCAGTTGGATCGCCAAATGGCAATGCGATGGTAGACTTAGGTTTTGAGAGCTCCAATACGCGTACTACGGCAATGTTGCCCGGCTAAATGAGCAAAACCACCATCCAGGATATCGCTAGAGTAGCTGGAGTCTCGAAAAGTACGGTCTCTCGCGTGCTCAACGGCACCGCGGCTGTCAATCCAGAGAAAAAAAAAGCTGTTCTGGAGGCAATTGATCGGCTCGGATTCAAACCCAATTTGATCGCCAGCAGTCTTGCCGGTGGCCGCTCGATGACGATCGGTGTCGTGACACAGCTCATTGGTAGTCCTTTCTATGACACGATCGCCCAGGGCGTCGTAGCCGAACTGCACGAAACGGATTACTCGCCGATCTTTGCTGATGGCCAGTGGCAAGCAACAGAAGAGCTCGAGGCAATCCAGGCTCTTATGGGCAGACGTGTTGACGGTCTCGTGTTGATTGGCGGTAGTTTGCCTGGCGACGAGATTTCCGACCTGTGCGGTGATCTGCCCACGGTCATTGTCGCTCGTCAGTTTTCTGGACGCGGCAACATCTGCATCTCGATGGACAATGAACTTGGTTCCTATCAACTCACCAAGCACCTAATCGACAAGGGCCATCGTAAAATTGCAGTCGTTCGGGGCTTAGAGCATCATCGCGATGCAACGGATCGTTTCGACGGCTACCAGCGAGCGCTACGGGACAATGGGATCGGGCTAGATTCCCGTTTGGTGTATCAAGGAGATTTTTCAGCCGAATCAGGCATGGCTGCGGTTGATAATTTGCTAGCTGAGAAAGTGGAATTTACAGCAGTTGTCGCTGCCAATGACCTCACCGCTTTCGGGGTGCGGCTCGCATTGCACCATCATAACGTCGCGGTTCCCGAGCAAGTTTCCATTGTTGGTTTCGACGATCAACTGGAAACGTCTTTCACGATCCCTCCACTGACAACCCTACGTCAGCCAGCACGAGAGATGGGATCTCAAGCTTCCAAAGCTTTGCTGGAAATGATCGCAGGCAACAACTTCTCGTCCAAAGTATTTCAAGGCGAATTGGTCCTTCGCGAGTCTGTCGCGGAAATCGCTCGCTAATTCTATGCTCGATCCCGCAGTTCTGATCTGGTCGGCAATCTCCACGTCGGGAGGTTGCTAGGTCTGGTTGTACGAGCGGCTCGGATGGGATTCTTTGAAATTTTGGGCAAGGCCTCATCTGCGCCTCGAAAGGATCCAAGGCCTCTGTCGATGTTTTGCGGCGAAGGCGAACAGCGAAGTCGCCGATCGCATTTGATAGCAATGGATTGCTCGAGCGAAGTATGTTACGAAGAAAATCGACAAGAAAACAGTTTGAACGCCTCGCTATTCTGGTTGTTTTTGTCGTCACTTGTTGGATCGGAACTCTTGCATCGGCCCAAACCACTCATGATTTCGGTTCTTGGTTTGCCACGTTGGCTCAAGGACGGATTGCCGACTCGAACGTGAAGTGGTGGTTCGACGGTCATCTGCGATACCTCGACGATGCTGGCGGATTCAATCAGAGCATCCTACGGCCAGGCGTCGGCTACCAGATCAGCGACAATGCAACGGTCTGGCTGGGCTATGGATGGATCAACACTTTGCCAGCGAGTGGAAACCCGGTATTCGATGAAAGCCGAATCTGGCAACAACTTTCGTGGTCTAACAAATTCGATTATGGCACAATTTCTCTTCGCAGCCGTCTTGAACAAAGATTCGTTGAAACGGGCAACGATACCGGCTGGCGATACCGCCAGTTTGCCAAACTGCTTAAGCCACTGCCTATCTGCGACCAGCTAAGCTTCTCGATTTGGGACGAGGCGTTCATCGACCTGAACTCGACAGATTGGGGACAAAACGCAAGCTTGTCTCAAAATCGTGCCTTTGTCGGCTTGGCCTGGCAGTTTCAAGGCGACAACGCCCCACGCTTAGAAGTTGGATATTTGAACCAGTTCATTCGTCGACGCAGCGCTGACGATCGCAACAACCACATACTGTCCACGAATTATTTTTGGCGTTTCTAGTTGTTCTGAGTGCGTGCAACGCCAACAACTCGTCCCAGATTTTCCAATCAAGGCACTTAACTTCCCACGCTAGTCTCGTAAACTGTTCCCTAAAACGAGTTTGTAGCTGACAGGAAGATATCTTGGCCAACGTGAAAATTGCTTTGTCGCTGTCCACTCTGGGGCAACCTTTCAAGCAAGCCTTGCAGACTGCGTCCCAGCTGGGTGCCCAGGGCGTTGAGATCGACGTGCGCAACACGCTCAGGCCCGAAGAGCTGAGCGATACGGGACGTCGTCAGCTCAGAAAAATGATGAGCGACTTGAATCTAAGAGTCGCGGCGATCCGTTTTCCAACACGTCGCGGCTACGATGTCGTCGACGATTTGGACCGCCGGATGGATGCAACTCGCAAAGCGATGAGTTTTGCATTCAGTCTCGGTGCAAGTGTAGTCATCAACGCTGTCGGTGCGGTTCCAGAGGAGAACGAGCATCCTGCGTACACTCAACTCCAAAACAGCCTGTCCGACTTGGCTCGGCACGGAGCTCATGTCGGGGCAATGTTGGCTTGCGAAACTGGCTCGGAACCGGCGGAGAGGCTGACTGGTCTTTTGGATAGTTTGCCAGAGCAGGCAATCGGTGTGGCTTACAATCCCGGTAACTTGATCGTAAATGATCACTTTGACGAAGAATCGATTCGTTGCTGTGCTTCGTGGACGCTCGCTATGATTGCCCGTGACGGAGTTCGCGATCTAGCTCGCGGGCGCGGGCTTGAGGTGCCACTGGGCCAAGGCTCGGCCGAGATTCCCGAAGTGCTCGGCGTTCTTGAAGAAAGACACTATGACGGATGGTTTCATATCGAAGCCAATGCACATGGTGGCCTGCCCGAAGTAGCCAATGCAATCTCATTCTTGCGAGAGCTCTAGTACTGGGATTCGCCCGCGTTCCCCACTCTATCGCAGCGTTATCGAGCCAATAACGCCACCGCTTCGTGAACCGATGTCGAAAAGTTTTCTTACCTGTCCCAGACCTGGCGCATTCTGCGAACAGGAATTCTGGCGAATCCCTTAAGACACGACCTACACAGCATTTCAACGCCTTGGCCAACGTGACGCCACTGCAATTCAAGTTGCCTGCGGCAGTTGTCAAGCAGTACTCGGTGCCAGCCCACAGCACTTCGCCAAACGCATGAATTGCCCTCAGTGCTAGTGCGGTGCAAATACCTGACTCTAAGCAGCAGGCTGCCAATGTCGCGCAGACGCTTGCACGTAAGACTGCCGGGCTTTTCGTACCAGCAAGAATGCTCTGTTCATCGGCCGCGCCGACACAGTAATTGTGATAGCTGACCTCATTTCCTTTCCCTTTGTCTTCGATGATCTTGAAATTGCCGCCGCAAAGCCAACAAGCAAGCCACGACAAGAGGCTGCGAGTTCTGCTCCAGAGCGTGAAATGAGAGCTGAAGATGAAAGCCGATCTCAGGCAGAGACTAAGCCTTCTCTGCACCTTGATGAATACGGCTACAAGGTTTCTTTGTGAGTCGAATATTCGGCTGGCGAAGAGATTTCGTGGCATGGCACAAAGGTGGTGACACGTGCTCTTCACCGCGTGAAGCGATTCATGACTGGTGTGGTGATGCCCAATCGCTCGAGAGTCGTGCCTTTGGTTTTGTCGAGGATGCGGAGCGAATATAGGGTCGGTACTGAGGTGCGACATTTGAAGCTAAGGTCCGGAGACGCATTGCAAAACTTGGGTTTTCAATGCTAACGATCGTGCGCGTTGAGAAGTTCCCCAAGCCCTTCTATGATCGCAAGAATCGAATGGCTGGAAACAGTAAGGGCATGACCTTACTTTCTCCAAATTCAGACGGAACTATTGCCGCCGCAGAAATATGTAAATGCGGTACCTAAGCACGATGTCCGCTCGTATCGAATTCAAGGAGAGGACATCGCAGATCAGGCGATCGGAGGAATGGTGCTGCACGACTCAGGCCGAATCACTGGGATAGTCAAGCAATGCTCCGCCAAACACTTGATCTTGATGCCATGGTCAGAGGTAGGGTGGGGCTAGGGGGAGAAAGCGGGCGATGACGATCTATTTGACTACTACACTCCTTTGCCCGACGAGTCGCCGAAAGCGGTCAGCTCATTTCACGATGACTAACTGGTCCATGTCATCGTTATTCTCAAGTCTAAGAATTCGGCCAAGCGTAAGAGACACTAACTCTCCGACACTCTAATCTCCAGCGGCGGTGTTGCTGACGAGTTGCGTTTTGCCAATTGGAAATTGCCTGCCGACGTCAACGTAGCTAGTGCAAACGACTATGAGTTAGTTGATTCCAGCGAACGCGGGATTCAGCTGCGAAGCACACATCCTCTGAACTCGCAGAATTGGTAAGTTCCTGCGAAGCTGCCCTTCTTCATCGGTAGCCCCGAAACGCTTGCGATCCAACCGCTTGTCGATCCGAACACGTACATATAGACGACTGCGCAAAGTAATAGTGCAGCTCCATGACCAGTGCTGGATTCGCGACAAAACCGCTGCGGGCACACCTTTGAGCAACATTTCAAGCCAGATGAAACTGGGAGGTTGTGACCCGAGATCCACATTGCCTGAGGCTTCGGTGGACACTCAAGTGTTATCGGGCCTCCCTCAGACGCAGAGACGAATTCAACATGGAAGGCAGGGAATAGCTGACCGTGAGCTTAGGAGACCTATTTGTCTATCAACGCGAGTTCACGGGGACTTTCTCTCTAAAACGATGGATGATGGAGAGAAACACTGGGCGAAGCTCACCTTTAAGATGCTCGGATGAATAAATTAGAGAAGGAGAAAGCGCGTACTTGCAATAGTTTGGACAGACGTTCCTCTGAAAGCTTTCCAATGTTTCGTAAGCTCGTACACCAAGCTTTTTGAGCCTGGAACGAACACGAGCTGTAGGTGACCTCTACTTTGCCATGTATCGCTGAAGGCGAATGCCGTAGATCGATCGTCCGTTAAAATCTATTCCGTGTCCTGCCATCATGTTTTGCGGGTCCGGTTCAGTCCACATCTTGAATTTGGTGTGCTCCCAAACGAGTCGCTCATTGCCCTTGGCAGTCAAGACGACTTCGGTGATTTGCTCATTCTCGATACGAACAAAACCATACCAATCTAACGCAACATCGTGCGACCAGTTCCATCCATCCTGCTCGACGAACCGAGGATCTTTCTGGCCGCGCAGGTCAGAATCCCCGTCTATACGAACCAAAGTCACGTTTGACTCATCGGTCTCAACAATTTCTCCACTCAACGCAATCTTAAACTTCGTACTAACGGAGCGAGGCAAGCGACCAGCTGGTGCGACATCCAGTTGACCAAGATAGCTGGGCGTTACGAGGGCGTCTGCAAAAGCTTTCGGGACAGTGAAGCTTCTGCTCTTATCCATAGTGTGATCCACCGCACGAAGGAATTCTCTTTGCACAGCACGGGGAATCTGAATTCGAGCTTCCATATAGTTTTCTTGAAGCTCTGTTCGCGTTCTCGGCTCTCCGTCTTCATCCAAAGCACGACCGATGACGCGTCCATCCAATGTTCCTTCTTCCATTTCGACTGAGAGAGGGCATTTTTCCGATGGGTCATGTTTGTTCGGAAATTCAATTGCGACGTTCGAGTCCGGGACATCAGGTAGTTTCATCGTCGGGAATCGTTGGTAACGCTCCGCCGCCACATCTGACGTTGCATCGCGGACAAGCTGAAAGCGAGCTGAGACGTGATCAAGGAACTCCAAAATGCTTTGCTTGTTCTCAAACCCCAAAGACCAGGCAAGCACTTTGCATTTTGAGTTGACTGTGCAGATTCCTTGAGGGGCTGGCCTAGATCGTGCAATCTCAGCGAGCAATTTACCTTCAATTCCTTCCGGCGGACTATCGACCATAGCCGCTTTGAGCGCCACCGGAATGAACTCCTTGTTGACGCGACGCACAACTTCAGGATTTGAGAAAACTACCTCACGGGCAGCTGAAGCGAACACTCAGCAACGTTCGTCGTCGATGGGACGGTCAATGAATATCCACAAGATGATCGGCTTGTCCTGCTTCTTTGAGGCCTTTAGCCCCTCTAGCAAACAAGTCCTCCATTTTACTTTACGCCAGGCTACATCCTCCACTTTCATTGTGGCCACTGAACTGGACACTTGTTCATAAGAGGGTTGCTCTGCTCTTGGTGGCGGAAACGTGTTTTTCGTTTCAGCCGCAAAGCTACCAGCATCCATAATGCACAGATGCACGAGCAAGAATGGAGGAATAAATGGAAAGACAGAACGCAACATTTTGGTTATCTGATAGCTCAACAAGTTTTGAGACGCCATTTTAACCTAATTTGTAGAGCCCCACAACAACTTAGGTGTGCGCAAAGGGCGAATCATTGTTTCAAATTAGCTGAATCTCGCCGTGTGTTCCGCATTGCGAAATAGAAGTTCATATCGAAACACTTTCAAGTCTGCCTCAAAAATCGGATGCCGCCTATCATGGTGGATTGGCAAGGGCCTCCGGAACGCTGACATGACTTATCAAGTGGTAGGTGCCAGAAAGCACCACGGGCGAAGAATTCCGTCTTCGGAAGCACATATTAGGTTTGGAGATGTAGATGGAGTTCATGACGCGTCGGGGCGATATCTCGTTGTGTTTGACGGGGGCGTGTCGCGACGTCACTCCGCAAACTGACGCAGGGCTAGTTGGCCAGCAATCTCTTCTGGCTCGGAAGCGATATACCACGAAGGCCAAGCAAACGCAAAAA
>PKCQ01000329.1 GCA_002862265.1 Planctomycetaceae bacterium
CGTCGCCGTGCAGCGTGCGCAGTACTCCAACATGCAATGTGGACTCTCTCGCGTACGACACTTTGCGACGATCGCATCTCCGCGTCCATCGCGTTGCATGACCACAACACGAGCCGCCCGTCTCATTTGGGTAACCCACACACGCGCCACATCACTGCTCTGTGGGCGCTTAGTCGTGGGCTACGTCCAGCCCCAGTTTGGCGAGGTAACTTGGCTTTCCAAAATCCTCCGACCGCCAATCACTCCAAGTTCGGAATGCGTAACGGCCGGTCAGAAAAGCTGCTCGTGTCGGTGCACAAACGCTGTGCGTGTAGAACTCATTCAGACGCATTCCTTCCGCCGCCAGTCGGTCCATGTTGGGAGTCAATTCTGCCTTCCCACCGTTAAAACCCGGTTGATTCCATCCCATGTCGTCGGCGAGGACAAAAACGATGTTCGGGCGTTTCGCATTGGCAAAGCTCTTTCCCTGCTCGGTCGCAAAAACGCTGTACGAAAACAAGCTGCACACCGAAAATAGATTCAACAGACCTACAGGAAGCTTCATCGTTAGCTCACATTCCTTCGATTAGCAGGGCTGCGCAACGGGCGACTGCGACCGTTAAGCTACTCTGCTCAGATACATCAAGTTGATTCGAATGGTCAGTCGGCATCCATTCTATATTGCGTTATCTGGATGATTTGAGCTTTCGAGGTATGTCGCAATGAAAAATACAAATCTGTTTTTGCAGCATAGAGCTGGTTTGAGAACATGATCACAATGGCAACTCTATGAGCATGTTCAAGGTCGAATGCGTCATGGCAATCGAAAACTGCCAGCTGCGAGCAATTTGTGACTGGTAGACGCATCATTCTGTTCCGTTTTGTGGCTAGCGTCCCCAGCCAAACGTAGCCAAGAGTTCGAGCATGAGCGCATATGGGACGGGAAGAAATCCACCTTCGCCGTTTTTCCACGCTTCGAGGTCGCATTTCTGGGCTACAATAGGCAGATGTTTTAAGCTCAGCTATTTAGCCCGCCGATGTCAACGATGTCCCGCCTGTTGACCTCACCCTTTCCAAGTTACGTCGCCGACATGCCTATGTTTCGGATAACCAGCGCAGTTGCCTTCCTGCTGTCGTTGTCATCGCTTGTAAAAGCAGATGAGATAAGCGATTTCTTTGAGAAGAAGATTCGTCCGGTTCTAGTGGAACACTGTTATCAATGTCATTCGCTGAGTGGGGATGAAGTCGAAGGTGGATTGCGACTGGATCACCGCGAAGCCATGTTACTTGGCGGCGATAGCGGGCCAGCGGTGGTCCCGAAGAAGCCTGCAAGGAGTTTGGTTCTCTCGGCGATAAAATACGACGACTTCGAGATGCCACCCGACCGGAAACTTTCGGCTGAGGTGATTCACGACTTTGAAAAGTGGATTGCCGACGGGGCTTTCGATCCGCGCGAGGCTTCCGAGGGCGATAAATTGCACGCTGCCGAAACGCAGAAAAGTGAAATCGACTTTGCGGCTCGGAAAGAGTTCTGGAGCTTCCAGCCGATTCAGCGGCATGATTTGCCGGAACACGGATTTGCTGACTGGAGTCGCGGTCGCATCGATGACTTCGTGGCGGCCAAGATTCAAGCATCAGGATTGCATCCAAGCAAACAAGCAACTGCTTCACGATTGCTCCGCCGATTGAGTTTTGACTTGGTCGGCTTGCCGCCCGAGCAGAACTTGATGGAAGAGCTAGCCTCCATGGATGAAGAGAGTGTTTCTGAATACGTAGATGCCCTGCTCTCCTCCGATGCTTTTGGAGAACATTGGGCTCGGATGTGGCTGGATTTGATGCGATTCGCCGACGATCAGGCCCACATTGTCGGCAACAATAGTTCACTGTTCTTCCCGAACGCGTATCGCTATCGCGATTGGGTGATCAAGGCGCTCAATGGCGATGTAGCCTACGACGAGTTCATTCGCTTGCAACTTGCGGCGGACTTGGTGACACCCGAAGATGTTTCGGATGACTTGGCTCTCGGCTTTATGGGGCTTGGTCCGAAATACTATCGACGCAATTCACCGGAGGTAAAGGCGGATGAGTGGGAGGATCGCGTAGATGTACTTTCGCGAGGGCTTCTAGGTCTGACGGTGGCATGTGCACGATGCCATGATCACAAGTACGATCCGATTGGAACCGCAGACTACTACGCGTTGGCTGGTGTGTTTGCGAGCATCGAGATGTTCAATCGTCCATTGGATGATAAAAAGGAGAAGGACGGAAAAGGTCACGCCAAGAAGCCGCAAGATGCGATGCACATTGTGCGGGATAAGTCCCCGCAGGACTTGGCAATTATGATTCGTGGCGATGTGAAGCGCCGCGGCGATGTCGTGCCACGCGGCTTTTTAAAGGTGCTGGGTGAAGTAAATCCGGATTCCGGCGAGTTGCAGAGAGCGGAGTTCAAGTCTGGTAGCGGTCGGCTTGAGTTGGCAGAGCAGTTGACTTCACCGCAGAATCCACTGGTTGCAAGAGTTTTCGTGAATCGTGTTTGGGGCAAGTTAATCGGCGAGCCGCTGGTAGGGACGCCCAGTAATTTTGGTGCACTCGGTGAAACGCCCACTCATCCCGAGCTGCTAGATGACCTCTCAGCACGCTTTATGGAAAACGATTGGTCACTGAAGTGGTTGTGTCGCGAGATTGTGATGAGCGCCACTTATCAGCAATCCAGTTTTGGTACCAAGGAAACCAAGGTAGAGCTATTGTCTCAATTGCCACTAGCATCATCAACGATCGATCCCGACCCGGATAATCGCTTGCTTTCGCGAATGAATCGAAAGCAGATGTCAGTTGAACAATGGAGGGATTCGCTACTCGCTCATGCCGGTTTGATCAACAAACAGTCCGGCAAAGAACACTTGCACGCTGGCAGCAAGGAGGCGGACAGAAGAACCGTTTACTGTGACGTGAGTCGCCTGAAGCTGAATCCAATGCTGGCTCTGTTTGATTTCCCTGATCCAAACGTGCACAGCGATGGTCGGGCGAAAACCATTACGCCGTCGCAGAAACTTTTTTTGATGAACAGTCCCTTCATGGTTAACGTCGCGGAGAAGTTAACGCAACGCATTGAGAAAGAGTCCGAAAAGAATAAGGATTCAGCTGAGGCAAAAGTCAGCAAGGCTTATCGTGTGATCTTCTCACGGAAGCCGTCCGCTGAGGAACATAGGCTGGCTGTTCAGTACTTGTCTGAGGCCGGAATGCAGCAATTGGTTCATGGGCTGCTGATGTCCAATGAGACTTATATCTTGGATTAGAGAAAAATGAGTTTTACCAATCGACGTCATATGTTGGCACGTGCTGGGGCTGGATTTGGCATGCTGCCACTGACTGGGCTCTTGGCGAAGGAAGCGTTGGCTGGCGCGGCGCAGTCTTCCGGCTTGCATTTTCCAGCCAAGGCAAAACGCTGCATTTTTCTATTCATGAATGGCGCGCCTTCGCATGTCGATACTTTTGATCCCAAGCCAGCGCTGGCAAAATACGAGGGGCAAGCTCCCGGGGAACAGCCGAAAGAACGGATCACTAAAACAAACGGCTACATGCCTTCGCCGTTTCGTTTTCAGCAGCACGGCGAGAGTGGCGTGGTGATGAGCGAACTCTTGCCGAACTTGGCCAAGCACGCCGACGACTTGTGCGTGCTGCGCTCGATGCACACCGATACGGCAAATCATGAGCCAGGGTTGTTGATGATGCATAGTGGCAATCAACAGCCGACTCGGCCTTGCCTTGGCTCTTGGGCCTCCTACGGCCTTGGCACAGAAAACGAAAATCTACCCGCCTTTGTGTCGATCGCGCCAGGCATGCCAGTCGTTGGTCCACAGCTTTGGTCCTCGGCTTTCTTGCCCGCCAATCATCAGGCACTTTCGGTCAACACCAAAGACATGCGATTGGATTCGTTGGTCGCACACTTGAAGCATCCCAGTCTTGCTCGCTCGGAACAACGCCAGCAGCTTGATTTTGTCCAGCAACTCAACCGCATGCATGCCGCCGAGCGACAGACGGATCCCGATTTGGAGGCTCACATTCAGTCGATGGAATTGGCCTTCAAGATGCAAGCAGAGGCGACCGAAGCATTTGATGTGTCGCATGAGCCGATGCATGTCGCAGAGCGATATGGCAACAGTGTTTTTGCGAAGAGTTGTCTCTTGGGGAGAAGGCTGTTAGAACGTGGTGTGCGATTTGTGCAAGTTTATTACGTAGACAAAGGTAAGCAGCCTTGGGACACCCATAAGGATAACAACGGTGGGCATCGTAGGCTTTGCGCTGACAGCGATCGAGCTTCCGCCGCGCTTATCAGCGACTTAAAAGAGCGAGGAATGCTCGAGGATACCTTGGTCATTTGGGGCGGCGAATTCGGCCGGACGCCTTATGCGCAGACCGACAAAAAGGCGAAGTCAAAACCTGGTCGTGATCACCACGCGACCGGTTTCTCGATGTTTCTTGCCGGAGGCGGAGTGCGAGGCGGATTGATGCACGGCGCTACTGATGAGTTCGGGATGCATGCGATCGAAAATCGAATGCATGTGCATGATCTACACGCGACGATCCTACATCTGATGGGAATCGACCACGAACGCCTGACCTATCGCTACAGTGGTCGTGATTTCCGATTGACGGATGTCTTTGGTCGCGTCGCGAAAGAGATTATCGCGTAGGCATCTACCTAACCTTATTTGCGAAAAAGCATGTTTCTTTGGATAAAAGTCTTGTGCAAACCGTATCTACGAGAGCGCAGGACAATTCGTAGTTTCAAAGCGGAGAGACTCTCTCCCCGTTGTTAGGACCCCGAACTTCCCGGAATTCCTCGCGTCCCCTCTTCGCGTGGGTCCGCTCGGAAAGGAAGGGAAAGTTGTTTTGCCAACGACTCGCCTAATATCAAATTATGCTAAGCCATGCTGGGAATTCGGCAGACCTATGCACCCAAGAAGTGTGACTTGTTAAAATGGAATCCGCTTCAGGTGTGAGTGTGCGCTTGTTTGTCACTTCTTGTCCCGTGGTTCAAGCGGCAAGATCTTAGCGCCAATTGGAATTGGGGTAAGTGCGACTCGTTTTCTGATGAG
The DNA here is from genome assembly GCA_002862265.1 of Planctomycetaceae bacterium. GTDB lineage: Bacteria > Planctomycetota > Planctomycetia > Pirellulales > Pirellulaceae > Aureliella. Next base: position 5,079 of record PKCQ01000329.1, read on the forward strand.
TCGTAGCAAACGATACATTTCAAGGTGTGAAATGGCAAAAACGGATCCTCAGGAGCTTCTGTCTCCGCACTTGCTCGCACGATTGGAACGCATGGAGCTGGTCAGTCGAAAAGTCTTTCGTGGTCGCATGAAAGGCGAGCGAAGGAGTAAGCGGAAGGGCCAGAGCGTCGAATTCGCTGACTTTCGCAACTACGTGCCAGGCGATGATCTGCGCTTTATCGATTGGAACCTTTACGCCAGACTCGACAAACTTTATCTGAAGCTGTTTTTAGAAGAAGAGGATTTGCACGTCTATTTCTTGGTGGATGCGAGTCCTTCCATGGACTTTGGCGAACCGAGTAAATTTTATACGGCGAAACAAGTGGCTGCTGCTTTGGGCTTCGTGGGAATGTGCCGTGGCGACCGGGTCAAGATCGAGTTCTTGGGGACGGAGAATCAGTCGACTCCCGTATTATGCGGTCGTTCGCAGATGTATCAGATGTTGGACTTCATGGATTCGATGCAGGCAAATCAGCTATTCAACTTCACCGAAGCGATCAAGCGTTTTTGTCTGAAAAATTCGGGGCGAGGCATCGTGGTGTTGCTAACTGACTTGATGGATAAGAACGGTTACGTGTCGGCGTTGCGAATGCTCGTAGGCCAGCAGATGGATGTTTTTGTTCTGCACATTCTCAGTCCTGAAGAAATGGAGCCAGATCTGAACGGCGATCTCAAGCTAGTGGACTGTGAGGACGAAGATGAAGCTGAGATTTCAGTAAGCAGTGCCGTGTTGAAACGCTACAAAGCGACTCTGGTGTCTTTTGTCGACCAAGCGCGAAAATTCTGTTCGCAGCGTAACATGACATATTTGCTCGCTAGAAGTGACCAGGGAGCTGACGTCTTGGTTGGGCAATACTTGCGTGAGCGAGGTTTGGTGCGATGAGTTTGATCAATATGCTCAGCCCTTGGCAGTGGATATTGATGGCCACTGTTCCACCGCTGATCATCATGCTTTACTTCCTAAAGCTCAGACGCAATCCGGTGCAAGTTCCAAGTACCTATCTTTGGCAGCGTACCATTGAGGATTTGCATGTAAACAGTATCTGGCAACGGTTGCGTAAGAATCTCTTGTTGCTACTACAGCTGTTGGTCGTGCTGACATTCATTTTAGCTTGCCTTCGGCCTGGATTCCGAGGAGAAGAGACTTTGGGTGCTCGGTCGATCTTCATGATCGACAACTCGTCCAGTATGCAGTCGCAGGACTTGGACCAATCGCGTTTGGCGGAAGCAAAAGAACGCGCGTTAGAAATGGTTGAAGCACTCCGCAAAAACGATGTGGCGATGATCATTGCCTTTTCCGATCGAGCGGATGTCAGACAGGGGTTTACCAGTGACAAAGCCAGATTGCGTGAAGCTATCCAATCGATACCGTCAACCAATCGAACCACGGATCTTAACGAGGCATTAAGGGCTGCGTCTGGCTTGGCGAATCCGGGAAGGACAAGTCAGGTAGGGGATCTTAACGATGTCCAAGTCGCTGAGGCGATGCCTGCAATGCTGTACATCTTGAGTGACGGTGGCTTTTCTGCGCCGCAAATGGATTTGGGTAACTTGGCCGCGGAGTATATTCCGATTGGTGATGCTTTGCCGATCAATGTGGGGATCGTGGCATTTACGGCTGAGAGAAACGCAGAGAAGGATGATCAGATCGAGGCATTTGCGTTGGTGCAAAACTTCTGCGAGCAGGAAGTTGTAGCAACGGCTTCTCTGACTCTTGACGGTGAACTCATTGATGCCAGCGAAGTGGAGATTGAGGCATTCGCCACAACAGGAGTGAATTTCGAGATTCAAAACTTGGTTGAAGGGCAACTGAAACTTGAGCTTGAATACGACGACAATTTTCCACTTGACAACGCGGCATTTGCTGGTTTGGATCCGCCACGGGAACTAGAAGTCGTCCTGGTGACCAACGGAAATACGCCGCTCGAGGCTGCTCTCGCGACAGAGCAAGCGACGGCCCTTGCGACGGTTCGAATCATCGAGCCAGAATCGCTTGAGACAGAGGATGTGCTTGCACTGTCAGAAAG
>PKCQ01000121.1 GCA_002862265.1 Planctomycetaceae bacterium
TGCCGTCACCGATATCTTCTCGGCCACTAACACCGAAAACAAGATCACCAACCCGCACCGGTGAGTTATATTGACTAGCCAGGAGTCGTTGATTGCGATAATCTTCGGTCATCCCCATGCTATCCACGCTGGTGACGAGAGTTCCGACGTTGTAACTGGCAGTGAACAAAAACTTCCTATTGAAGTCATCCAACCCAATCGGTGTTGCCGCGTTGACAGTCGGGCCACGGCTACCAAACCGCAAATCCGATAACACCTCGCCAGTTTTGACATCCAGCAGAACGACGTTAAGTCGCATGACGCATAGCAAAACCTGCTTTCCTCCTGTGGCTTCGAAAACGACTGGAGAAGAATAGCTGGCTTCGTAGTTAGTGGCTGTCCAGCGAGTTTCACCGGACTTTATATCAACTGCTACCACACCACCTCTCCTTCCTCCGACGCACGTGATCGCCAAGTCGCCGATAGCCAGCGGCGAACTGCCCGCGCCGAAGTAACCATCATCGGCATCGTATTCTTTTCGCAGTGGGCGATTCCAGAGCTCTGCTCCACTTTGAAGGTTGAAGCAAACAAGGTCCCCACCGGCGCCGTAGCACAGGATTCGGTCACCTTGAACACACGGTACGCAGCGAGGACCTTCATCCGGATGGATTCTTCCACGATAGCTAGTCTTCCAAGACGATTGCCAGACCTTCCGTCCGCTACTAAGGTCGTAGGCCGTAAGTACTTCTAAGTCGCCTTTTCGATGAGGTAAATAAACGGTGTCTTCAACGATCGCAGGACCGGCGTAGCCGGCGCCGACATCGACCTCCCAAACCGTCTCGAGCGTTTCAGGCCACTTCTCTGGCTTCATCGGAAGCTGGATGGTTTTCCCATTGCGACTGGGCCCTAAGATTTCGGGCCAATCTTCCGCATAGCTCGAGGTCGCACTCGTACAGAAAAAAAGACTTGCGAGGCACAGGCCCCTAGCATCAAGACGGAATGGCGAGAATGATATTGGAGTCATCAGTTTCTTTGCAGTCTCAGGTTATTCGCCGTTTGGTGTGGCTTGGGCGTTTGGACAGGTTCGGGATCTTCCGTGGCGAAGTGGGTCAGACTTTGGGGTAAAAAACGCGGCGCGCGAATGAGCGGTTGGTGGGTCGTGGGCAGCGTTGGAGAAGCGGCATTTTTCGGAATCCTCTTCTTGCTTGGCATCGTTTCCCTGACGATTGTCGTTTCTTGGCAAGTCTTTTGGCCCGAATCGAACATCATACGGCCCGGCTCTGGCTTCTGGTTGATGTTCTCCGCTTCCTTGGCATTTACGGTGATCGGCCTGACCGCGTTCGTGCTACAAGTGTCGCAGACCTTGGCTTCGCCAGAAAGAAGATCGGCACTCGCCTCGAAAGTGAAAAGCGAGCACCAACGTCGGTCTGACACTGCTAATGAGCATGCGAATTTGCCCGATCTGAGCGAAATGACCGACAGCCCGGGCGTGAAGTTGGCTTATCGATTGGCAAGCCAACGAGGTGAAAACAGCCAATTGATTCTCAGTGCACTTTTTGCCACTGCGTGGAATTCAGTAGTGGCAGTCATGCTGGTGGTGGATATTTTTCAGCTCACCAGCCAAGCAAGGGGCAGTGTTTTTCTAACCTTACTGCTGCTTCCGTTCCTGACCATTTCGGTTTTCGCCACCCGTTGGTTCTTTCAACTCTTCCGGATTCGAACCGGAATCGGCCCAACAGCGGTTGAAATAAGCACACTGCCCTTGGTGCCCGGCTGTCAATATCGACTGTACATTTGTCAGTACGGCAAAGTCGACTTCACGGATTTCCGCATTGCTCTCGTCGCCTTCGAAGAGACGACTTTTCAGCAGGGAACGGACGTTCGAACGGAAGTGCTCGAGGTGTCGCGAATTGGGTTGAAGCTTGACCAAACGCCATCCGCATCGAAAACTGACACCGAACCAGAAGAGGAATCCGCTGAGAACCAAGGAGACCTGGGCGGTACGGGCAAAGATACTGACGCCTCAAACGAAGTTGTACGTGAGCGAGCTTTATCTGAGTCACAGGACTCGAATTCGGACACCATCAACGGTGACAGTGCCGACACTTCTGGAGAACCGGTCGCTAAAGATTCCGATATCAATCCGAATGCCAAACCGCCGCCCCAGTCACAAGATCGCAAGAGCCGTCGCCTACGAAAACGTGGTCGATCGAAGCGAAAAACTAGGCCGTCTGGACCGGTCAGGTGGAGCGCAGAGCCGGAAAAACCGTTAGAATTGGATTGCACGTTGTCCTTACCAGGCGATATGATGCATTCCTTCCATAGCGAGCACAGCGCTCTAGTGTGGAGGATTGTTATTGAGGGAGAGAGCACCAAGTGGCCCGCGTTTTGCCGAAGTTTCCCAGTCGCCGTCTATCCACGCAGCGCCGTGTAGCACGCACGGAGCCCGCTCTTGGCCTGCGCTTTCTGGGACTGCAACCGCGTTTCGAACCCGCAGAACTACTTGAATTCGAATTTCGGGTTCAACGAGTTACACTTGCAGAAGTAGATCGACTCGAGATCTCGGTGATGTGGTACACCGAGGGCAAAGGCACGGAAGACTTCGGTGTCCATCTTTTCCAGAGTCTGTTTGGTGACGAACTCGCACCGGTGATTGATGGCCGGCCTCATCCGATTGTGACCACGTTGCCTGCAAGCCCTCTGAGCTATGAAGGACGGTTGCTGAACATTCGCTGGTGTACTCGCTTGCGACTTTATTTGAACGATGGACGCGAAATTTCGGCAGAGAAGCCATTCTACTTGGGCAACTTAACGGTCGAAGTCTAGACTTCGCAGACGTTAGGTTACGAAATGCGACTGGTACTGCTTCCACGTGTCCACTTCCTCAACAACGCCGCTTTCCAATCCTTTCGCGACTCGCTTTGTGGCGCCGGGAAAGATCCCGTGGATCGGTGATTGCTCACCGGATGAATTAGCTAGTCGTTTTCTCAGGTCAAAGTCTAGCGCTATGTCACTTGTCGGTCCACATGGATCGGGCAAATCAACCCTGTTGCTACATCTGGCGAAATCCTTGGGCAGAGTTCGCGTAAAAGTTGATGTACTTGGCAGGCGGGAGCATCTTCCTGTCAAGCCTGCCTTTGAAGCCAAGCACCCCAACCTGATTCATCTTCAAGTTCGGCGTGAGCGGGCCACGAATGGCCATTGCCTTTCGAGCAAAGTCAGTGCCAATCCTGAGCGTGTGCTGAAATCGGTTCAGCAACAATGGCATTCCAGGGACATTCTGCTGCTCGATGGGCTGGAGCAACTGAGACCTTGGACCCGATTGCTTTTGCTGCGTGCGGCGCGTCGAGCAGGCATTCGAGTGCTGGCGACTTCGCATCGACAACACGTGGGATTCACCGAATTGCATCGAACCAAGGCAAGTTTATCCATTGCTGAGCAAGTTGTCTCGGCACTGACGAATAATCACGACGACGCTCTAGCAGTTGGGCTCGATCAGCAGATAAAAGATAGCTTTACTAGGCACGAGGGAAACATGCGTGAAGTCCTGATGGATTTGTACGACTGTGCGGTGAGGTAGAATCTCGGCGCTGCTCCATCCGAACCTAACCCCATTTCGGCGTCGACGCTGGATCTCTTGTTGAAGAGACCGAGACGTATTACTCCCGTTTCTTGACAAATGGCACCTAACCCGTTTCTCGCCCTGCAGCTAAAATGCTTTCGTCCGGATTACTGGCATGCAGAATTATCCTGCTGGCAACGCACTGACTCAACTAGCACAATTCGACCTTCCCAACTGGGAGAAGACAACTTTGGCTGCTCGCTTGACCGTAGTGGTAACGCAAACTGCAAATCGCAGTCCTTCGATAACCGACCTAGAAGAAACCTTAGTGACAGAACTGATCATGACACCCGGGATGGATGCCACCATGGTCGGGCCGCTCGAGCGGATTCAGCCCGAGGACACGGACTTTTTGTGCATCAGCAGTTTCAACTATAGTTTCGTTCTACTATCTTGGCTGGACACAGAAATCGTCGCAGCGCAGTGGCAGCGTCTCGGTCTGGGAGGTGATGTGGTCGCATTGGAGAACGAAGAGTCTGTCTCTGGTTCAGACGCGACCAAGAAGATCCTTCACTGGAAGATGACAGAGTCCAGCCACGTTGCGAAAATCGTTGCGGAGCTAAAGCAGTTGCTCAACGCTCGCCAGACCAAGGTTGTGCCACTGAGCATTTCCCCTGTCGTGACCACTGCGAAATCAAAGGATTCTGCAGAGCAACCGACTTCGAGTGCGCTGCGAGCAACTGGCAATAACTCAGAAGCAGTGGAAGACTCCTCTCAGGCTTCGCGGCCAGTCCAGCACTTAGCAGAAGCTGATAGCGAAGCGACGGTTAGTGAAAGCCAAGCCCAGTCGCTTAACCAACTCGTGGACGATTTTGACGCGCTCGATCTGTAGCATAGGATCGAGCCTAGGCGATAATGGAAATTAAACATGTCGGAGACTTCGGACCAACGAGAAACTGGTTCCAATCCGTCTGTACCGGCAGAACTTGACCACTCTTGGGTTGCGACGGAACTTCACGACGGCTTGATGCAGTGGGTTTTTAGCGCCCACATGCAGCTCGAACGATTGGAAAAGGACTTGGATCTTATCGCTGCACCGCAGCAACTCCAGCAGGTTCAGAGTATTGGCAAAGTCATCAGTTCTGCTCTAGAAGAAGGCCGTGGGCTGATTGGCTTTCTGGAGGGTACCGCTGGGATCGGCGCTAGAGCAAAAAAGCACTGGTTAGAGGGATTGCTCGAATTTATTTCCCTAGTTGGAACTGACGCTCAGAAAACAGGTCATGAGCTAACGATCGATGCCAATCCCAGCCACTGGCCAGAAATGAGCGACCTACAAGCGTGGAACCTGTCAAGAGTTGTTCAGCAGGCGGTTAACAACGCGATTCAACATGCAGGGCCATGCTCGATTTCGATCCGACCAAGAATCAATAAGCAAACTTTTGAAGTTGAGATCCGTGATGACGGAGCGGGATTTGATTCGGCAGAATCAATTGCAACCGGGCACTTCGGCTTGTCCGGCATGGAGCATCGTGCTCACTTGCTCTCGGGCGAGCTGCAAGTCGAGTCGCAGGTTGGACTGGGCACAATGATTAGGCTCCGATTTGAGCCGGAATCAGAGTAGGTCAATCATCGCAATTAGGCCCTCCGAGCCAAGTCGACAGTAAACCCGGCGGTCTGCCTATGCGAGGTCTAGCCTAGCTCTTCTTGTCGACATCGATGTCCTTCAAGGACTTGCCGAGTCGCTTCCGCCCACGCGTAGTTTTCGTACCAGAGCCGGTCAGTCGCGGCGATGCGGCAGCAGTGCCATCATTCTTGAGAAAGCCAGCCACGCTGGGATGTAGCTCTTCCTCGCTCGGCGCTCCGAGCTGCTCCACCGCATCGCTGACCCCAAGAAGGACCGATTGTTTGACGCCATCCCGAAGCCAAGAGAAAAAGTTCATCATACCACTCCTATTTCAGCAAGTTCCATGAGTGCTGTTTAGCGAACGGCCGCAAACGCCGCTAGGTGGATTTGCACGGAGCGCTTCTTGAAGGTGCCTAGCGACTAAAGGGCAAGGAAATATGACGCGAAGCTTGCTATGCTAGTGAATCCCTCCATACATCATTCCAACAACCTTTCATGGATTTACCATGTCTACTCGCCGTCAATTCGTTCTGGCAGGTGCTGGAGCCTCGCTGGCTCTTTCGCATGTCACCGCCCAAGAAACCGATACCAAACCAGAGCCTAAGAAAGTTCGCCTTGCTGTGATGGGACTCAGCCGCGGACGAGCATTGGCACTTGATTTTTCATCAGTCGCTGGCGTTGAAGTCGCTTATCTATGTGACGTCGATAGCAATCGGATGATGAGTGCAGCCAAGCAGCTTGAGGCTAAGACCGGCAAAACCGCGAAACAAGTGGTTGACTTTCGTGAAGCTTTAGCCGATTCCGTAGTTGATGCACTTGTCTGTGCTGCCCCCAATCACTGGCACGGCCCCGCAACCATCATGGCCTGCAAAGCTGGAAAACATGTCTACGTCGAGAAGCCTTGTAGTCACAATCCACAAGAAGGTGAGTGGATGATAGAGGCATCTGAGAAGTACGACAAGCTCGTCCAGATGGGAACGCAGCGCCGCAGTGCAAAAGGAACGCAAACTGCCATGCGACTCATGCATGAGGGAGCGATCGGCAACATTCATTTGGCACGTTGCTACTACCACAATCAGCGTGGTCCCATAGGTACAGGCAAAGAGGTCCAGCCACCGGAGGAGCTCAACTACACGCTTTGGCAGGGTCCAGCGCCAGATCGCGAGCTTCACTCAAACTGGGTGCACTACAACTGGCACTGGTTCTGGCATTGGGGCGGTGGTGAACTCGCCAACAATGGCGTTCACGGCTTGGACCTGTGTCGCTGGGGACTTAGGGTCGACTACCCGGTGCGTGTCATCAGCTCGGGAGGCAGGTACTGGTTCGATGATGACCAGGAAACACCCGACACACAGTCTGTTTGCTTCGAATTCGAAGGCAACAAGCAGATTACTTGGGATGCACTTTCATGCAATAAACACGGTCCAGGCTTGGCCTGCTCGTTCTACGGCGACAAAGGCTCTCTCGAGCTCGATAGCGACGGCAAGTTCCGAAGATTTGATCGCTCAGACAAGTTGGTAGAAGAAGGCGAAGACGCCTCAGTCGGGCAAACCGAGCATTTGCAAAACTTTATCGACGCGATCAGAGCCAATGATCGGACGATCTTGAATCAACCGATCGTTGAGGGGCACAAGAGTACCCTGCTTTGTCACCTCGGCAATATCGCCTATCGCACAGGTCGGACCGTGAATAGCAACCCAACCAATGGACACATCCTCGACGACGCCGAACAACAAGCAATGTGGCAACGCGAGTACGAACCATCTTGGCGATCTCAAGTCCGACCGTAGCCTAAGGCTTCAAGACTTTCTGTTCGATTGTTTTACGCACAGCCGCGCAAGCGTCAGCACTAGCTTCCCATGTCTTTGACGAGCTCAGCTATAGACGTGAGAGCCGTAAGAACGCTGCGGTCGTTACGGCCTATGGCAGAATCAAAGTGGACGCGGCCAACGACGATGATGA
>PKCQ01000143.1 GCA_002862265.1 Planctomycetaceae bacterium
CTCCGCCGCACATCGCGAGCAAGTTTTCTTCTTGTACACGTGCAGCCGCTCGCCCGATTTTAAGCGGCTGAGCGACTTTTCATTTTCAAGCACCGTGATGATTCGGTTGTAGCGTACTCCGATGCGCAACAGCTCACAGCTCAACTCCCAGATCTGTTCGAATTCGTCACGCGTGATATTCTTACCAATTCGCTTCGGATCGATCCCTAGCAAGTAAAGGATCTCAGCTCGATAGATGTTGCCAAGGCCTGCAATCACGGACTGATTGAGGAGCAAAGCACCTATTGCAGAACGGCTGCGTGATATCTTCGCCCACGCTCGTTCTGGATCGGCATCGCTTCGGAGAGGATCCGGTCCAAGGCGTTCTTGGATCGCCTGAAGTCCTCGTGTGTCGAGCAGTTCACAGGTGTTAGGTCCGTTCAGGTCAAAGCTTCGCTCTTCACCTAGCATTCGAACTCGAACTGCACCGCGCGGTTCCGGCGGCGCATTTCGATGAACGCGAAATTTGCCGTACAAGCCCAGGTGCACGTGTAAGAACTTGGCCCTCTCTCTCCCGTCGAACGTGTAGAACAAGTGTTTCCCGAAAGCTTCCGCCCGAAGCAGTTTCTGCCCGCTAAGCTTCTTGGCCTCCTTCTCGAAGCGACCTTGCGGGGAGGTCACGATCATCATTTGGCCACTGAACCATTTCGAATGGTCTCGGGCAATGCGGTGCAGTGTATGTCCTTCAGGCATGATTGGGCAATGTAAAGAAAAGTTTGCTAAAGCCACTCACATCGATCGGTATTGTTGCGGTCGCGAGGAGATCCATTGAAACCAAAGTCGAATTAACAGATGCCAAGTATCCAACCCTCGAGATCAGCTATCGCGCGTTCTTTTGCCGTCAGTGGAGGTTCAAAGTAGTGCTCGAGCACCCCGCTCTGTTGTGCCTCGCTCAACCATCGAGCCACGCAGTAGGCGTCTTGCTGGTCAGCTGTTCTGTTATCCTTGGGGTAACGATTGCGAAATATAGATGGAAAGACCTCGGCAATCACCGACTTACCCTCGGCAGGCTGCCAGCCATCGAATGGCCAGAAGTGCACCTGAGAACCGACAGCGTCTCGGATTCGTCGCAGCCACGGAAGTCCGGCGTGGGTCGATTTTGCGACAGAACCTTGCACATCGAATAGGAAGACTGATTTGGCTGAGCTGGTCCATTTTTCCGTCAGACGCAGGTCTTTACTTGATCCCACTCGCTTCAGTGGGCCATGGATTTCGTCTCGAATGAAATCTACGGGGGTCTGCTCCTGATCCGTAGGCCAGTGCTCGCAGAAGTCAGCTAAGTAGTGATCCCACGAGCTCAATTTGTACCGCTGGAAATAATCTAACGGAAACGAAAAACCATGGTCGACACCCGCGATGAATCGCAATTCATGCTGCGCCTGGTCGATAATCCATCCTGCAATCTCTTTACGATTCCAGTTTCGGAAAGACTTCCGGGAAGATTCAGGCGACACTATGCGACGAGGTTCACCACCGTCGTTTCCGGCATAAACCTGCAAAGCCGATGTCCGACTGCTTGCTGTTTCGCGGCCGGAGTAGTCAATACCGATAGAAAGATCAAAAGTCACAGGCGAATTTTCAGATCGCAATTCGAAGTCAAACCGAAGAAGAGTCGTCTTTTCCCTCCCTTGCTCCGCAGGATGGGACATGTTTTTTGACCAGTATATGCAGCCGTCTATGTTTCAGCGTTAAGATCAGGAAACGCTATTTCGATCATCGTAACGATCGAGGTCATTGAGGGTGATCTTCGATCAGCCTCTTTGCATACGCTCCTGCGTCAGCCCGTTTTTGGCTGAGCTTTGTAAGATTTTGGCAGGCACTTAAGCCGCCACAAGTTTCTTATGCGAAACGGTTTAGAGCTTGTCTCTTCATCCTTGCGATAAAAAGTTTTAGATTTTTCCTGGCTCCCGTGTCAGAAACTGCAGTTCGCCAAGTTTAGTCCCCTCAGAGGACACAAAACGATGACTGAATTTCCTGAAACGCGATCCAATTTGCTCGCCCAAGTCCGTTCGCCGGATGAACGGGAGGCCTGGGAGGAGTTTGTGCTGACATATCAGCCTGTGATCTATCGCATGGCACGCCGCCGTGGCATGCAGGACTCGGATGCCCAAGATCTGGTGCAAACGGTTCTGATGCGCGTCGCGGGAGCCATCGAGAGCTGGGAGAAAGCGCCCGGAGTGCGGTTTCGGCATTGGCTCAGGCGGGTGGCAAAGAATGCGATTCTGTCAGCCTTCTCGCGAAAGCCGAACGATCCAGCGCTCGGTGGATCGGGTATTCAGCAGCTAATGGATGAGCAACCCGCTGAAGCAACCGAGGTCGAACATGAATTGGCCTTGGAGTCGCAACGCGAGCAGTTTCTGCGGGCGGCGGTGATGGTGCAGTCAGACGTTAATGCGGAAACGTGGCGAGCGTTTGAGCTGACCGTCATCGATGGTGAGTCATGCGAGTCGGCCGCAAAGATCCTCGAAAAGTCAGTGGGGGCAGTTTACGCGGCTCGAAGTCGGGTCATGCGTAGGCTTCGCAACAAGGTTCAAGAGTTAGGGCAAGGTGAATCATGAACGCTCAGAGAAACGACTGCGACCGTCGCCGAATCGACGCTTTCCTGGAGTCCAATCATGTAGCGCTCGAAGATCCGCAACTCATAGAGCATTTGGATTCGTGTCAATCCTGCCGAGACTATATTGGATCGCAGGCCGCTGAGGCACGGAGTTGGGCACAAGCTACTGATCTTCTCAAGCCGTCTGAGTTTGATAACGCGGGTTCTCTTGCATGTTCTGCCGTCACCATCGGTCACCAGTCCAGTGAGCAGCCCCTTGCGGTGAGAAACGTGTTGGCGTCGCTCGCACCGACAGATGACCCGAATCGTCTCGGCCGTCTTGGAGGCTATGAAGTGTCTGGTGTTGTAGGCGTGGGTGGGATGGGAATAGTTCCGAAGGCAGTTGACCCAGCTTTAGATCGCGTGGTTGCCATCAAGGTCATGGCGCCGCATCTAGCAAATAACGCAGCGTCTCGGGCTCGGTTTTCACGCGAAGCCAAGGCTGCTGCCGCTGTCTTGGATCCGAATGTTGTCCCGATTCACTCCGTTTCCAGTGATGGCGACACACCATACCTTGTCATGGCTTATATCCGTGGTGGATCGCTACAAAAAAGACTGCAGCGTGAAGGGACCCTAACGACCGTGGAAATTTCGCGGATTGGGGCACAGGTGGCAGCAGGCTTGGCGGCAGCTCATGAACAAGTGTTGGTGCATAGAGATGTAAAGCCTGAGAATATCTTACTTGAGGACAATGTGGAGCGGGTGACCCTGACCGACTTTGGCTTAGCCCGCGCAGTGGATGATGCTTCAGTCACGCGCGAGGGGACAATCGCTGGAACGCCTTAGTACATGTCTCCCGAGCAGGCGCGAGGAGACTCAGTCGATCAGAGTAGCGACCTTTTCAGTCTAGGTAGTGTCCTCTACGCTTTGTGCACGGGACGTCCTCCCTTTCGTGCGGATACCTCCTACGGCGTAATGCGAAGGATTATCGACGAGCAAGCCGCGCCCATCCGAGAGCTCAACCCTGAGATTCCCGAGTGGCTGGAGCAGCTTATTGGAAAGTTAATGGCCAAGGATCGATCCGAGCGTTATGATTCAGCGGAGAAAGTTCGATCCTTAATCGAATCCTGCCTCGGGTACGCCCAGCGGCCAACCCACAATGAGCTTCCAGCATTGCTTCAGGGGCCTTCCTATTCTCAGCAGAGAGCTGCAGGTGTTTTCCGATTCAGAGTCGGAGTCATCTCTTGTGCCGTTCTCTTAGCTACCTGTGTGCTGTTTGGTATGTACACCCTGAATCCCGTAGCTCCAGATGATCGAGTTCGCTCGGCCTCTTTCTACAGGTTGATGTTCCAGTTGGACGAACGGGAGGTAAAGGGTAGTCTTGCAATGGAAGAGTTGCTTCGCCGTGAAAAGGATGGGCGTCTGAGCAAGAGCCAAGAGGGTGAGCTTGTAGAAGCTGTGCTTGCGCATCAAGCCGATCATTCGCGAGAGTGGACTAAGGAGATGGGGGATCTCATCGAAAAGCGTTGGAAGGCGGGTACGTTGGGTCGAGAACGCTGGAAGCGGTACACTTCGGAGCTTTTGGGTGACATCTATGAGATGAGTGATCTATGAGATGAGTGTCCGACCACGGATTGTCATTGGGTCAGAGGCTGGTTTGCTACTGCGCCTAACGATTCGAGACTTGCGTTGTGGAAGTGGAAAGTATGTCGACTTTCTGCTCAGTGAGAGAGAGCGAGTGACTCGGATCGGCTCCAAAGTTGTTGGGCGTGTGAACATGAGAGGCGTGAAAAGTGTGGCCTTCGATAATCACAATTCGTATATGAGTAACAAATGCGATTTGGAAGGTTTTTGGGAAGAGATTCGACCAGGAAAACAAAGCGTTTCCTATCAGGCGGAATTGGCGATTCTGGAAGATGATAGTGAGAAACCGATTGACTCCCGAGAGTTGTTCGCTTCACGAATCGTCAAATATGAGGCAGAAACAACTTTTCTCCCACCAGGTCAAACTACTGTTACCGTCAACACTGATCCAGGGATGAAGTCTGCATTGGACAATGCTTTTCGGGTAACACATGTTTCGACCGAGCCCCTCGCAAACCCACTTAACAATAACAGATACTATGCGAACATTCGGCTCGGCATCGAAAAGCGGCCGATCGATACGGCCTTTAAGATGATCTTAAGGGACGGCGAGATGGAGTATGTAGTCGGGACGGTTGGAGCAGCGGCTGATAAAAAAGCGAGCTTTAGCAGCGGAGCACACGTTCAAGTTGACCTTAGCGGTAAACGAGTTGATTTCATTCTCCGCCCATCTCCTCTTGCTGCGGAAGATTCGATCGATCTCTTAGAAATTTGGGGAGAGGAAATCGTTTTCAAGGATGTGCTAGTCAAGTAGAAATGAAATGTTGCAGTCTTACAGGTGACGCGAGGGCAGAGATTTCTTTGCCCCCCGGCTATTTTAATAGCCCTCGCCGAAGAGGATTTGCGGACATACTTTTGCACGGGGATTTTGGCTACTCGCTTGGATTGGACGCCAATAAAGAGGGACTTGCCAGATTCGTAACGAAAGGCGTGCCTCTGGATGCACTGGACAACAAAGTAGACACGGCCCTACACATTGTGGGCAAAGGTTTTAGGGCACAATTGCGTCTCGACTTGATTGAAATGGGAGCAAATCCGTTTATCGTCGATACCGTTGCCTGGGATCTCACACGGATTCACAAAGGAGTTCGATGCTAAGTCCGGGTGGTCCAAGCCCACACCCGTGTCTACAACAGCGACTATGACTCCCTGCCCGGTGTAACCCGCAGCCCAAGCGTCGGGAGCGTTGACGGAATTCAGATTTAAGTCTCGTTGCGTGCCGAAGTAAGGCACTTCAGGAAGTGCTTTGGCACTGCCGCTGAAACCGCCTTCTCCTTCGCTACTTCCTGGATTGCCAGCATCGGTGTCAGCCGGATCTACTATCGGATTTGCAGATACTTGCAATTGGTAATTCGTTCCTCATGATGACCGAGCTTGCGAAGCGACGTAGTAGACTCCTGGCTCGAGTTCCGTCTGAATCGACTCGGAGGCTGTGCCAGCGTTTCGTGATGAAGCAATTCTACGACCGCTGGAATCGGCAAGTAGAAGATCTGCATTGCCCCACATGCGATCGATTCCAGGATTCAAATTGGAGTCGGTTGTAATATCGAAGCAAAAGACATCGAGGCGATCAAAATAAGAGAGACTTCCACTCAATGATTGCGGGGTGCCAATGGCTCCAAGATCTCGTGCCGTTAAGCGATTTGAGCCCGCATCCGAAGTTGGGTTGAAGTTCAGTGCTGCTGTTAGGCTGTCTGTGTCATGAGAAAACTCGCTGACTTCCTCAGGGATTGCGTTTAACGACCAGCCAGATTTGTCTTCTTCTAGAGGTTGCTCGTTTGACGACAAGCTGAAGGCGCCGTCTTGCCCGGGATTCTGCTCTGCTTCGGTTATTGTCGGCTGATTTAGCTCTGATGCGACATCAGCGACCAGCGTTGCAGCTCCGCCCAGAGCCATTTCCTCTAGGTAAGGCACACTGTCGGCGGCTAGCAGTTGCCGCTTTTGTAGGGGTTCTACATTCAAATAGTTATGGACACATGACCTGACCCCCAGCTTGCGACGCTTCATGGCGGCACTCTCCGATTGTGAGCAGCCTGCTTAGTAAATGAGAAACTGTGAAGCTGCGTACCCGAGCTCGTAACTCCGTTTACGCCCGACAGCAGCAAGGGAAGGTACTCGTTCGAAGATGTCACGCTTTCACGAAATCGTTTTCGTTGTTTTCGCCTGTTCGCGAACGATTGATACGGTAGCAAAAAATCTGGGCTGAATCCAAGTCCGGAGCATAGAAGCGATTTTGGTATCTCATCTTAAGAATTCCAAAGCGATGTAGGGATTCATCGTGAATTAAAAGACCTAGAGGAAAATAGCGGCGTAGACAGACGACCCTCGACCTAGCATGATGGAACCTGCGATGGATCTTTGTCCTGATGAATCCTCAAGACTCGACTTTTGTACGAAACAAATGAATAAACGATTTCAATCTACAGTGCTCTTTGCAGTTGGCCTATTTCTGTCTTTTGGCTTGGCCGCTCCGCTGAGCGCTCAGGATTCCTCAGCGAACAAGGCATCTGATGCTTGGCGACAGTTTCGTGGGCCGACCGGGATGGGAGTCAGCGAGCGGGGGCTGAAGCAGATTGAATTTGACTCTCCGAAATGGCGCACGCCCTTGAAAGGTGTCGGTTGGTCGTCGCCCGTCACCGATGGTGACCGCATTTGGGTCACCGCAGCTGTGACGACGGAGGCGAGCGCTGAAGAGAAACAAAAGAAACTGGCTGGTGTGCAGTTTTCCCAAATGAAGGATGTGGCTGGCAGCGTCGAGGTTCTGGTGCACTCAGTGGATGTTAAAACCGGCGATGTTGTCGTCAGCCGTAGTTTAGGACTGATTGATGAGCCGAATCCGATTCATCCTATGAATAGCTATGCTTCACCGACAGCCGCCATTGCAAGTGGCAAGGTT
>PKCQ01000144.1 GCA_002862265.1 Planctomycetaceae bacterium
AGTCTCTCGGGAGATTGGACAACACAGTCATTTTCTTTTTGTCAGATAACGGAGCTTGCCAGGAAGGCGGCGACCTGGGGCAATTCAAAGAGGAGTGGCTGGAGAACCCTCCGGCTGGCACAGCTGGGATTCGCCAAGGTCTCGCTTGGGCGAACGCTTCTAACACTCCTTTTCGCCTCTACAAGCACTTTGTGCACGAAGGCGGAGCTTGCACACCGATGATTGCTCATTGGCCGGCTGGAATTCCCAAGGCAAGCAACGGGCAATTCGTACGTCAGTTTGCTTATCTGCCAGACTTTATGGCCACCTGCGTGGAGTTAGCTGGAGCCCAGTACCCAAGCGATATTCCAGCCTGTGTGGGCAATTCTTTTGTAGCAAATCTATCTGGTAAGGATGTAGTGATCCATGATGCCCCCATCTACTGGGAGCACGAAGGAAACGCGGCCATGCGGTGGGGCGACTGGAAGTTGGTCAAGGAATGGAAGAAGCCCTGGGAGCTCTACAACATCGCCAAGGACCGGACCGAAATGGATAACCTTGTTGAATCCAATGCAGCACAATTGAAGAAGATGCTGGCGATGTGGGAGTCCTGGGCTAAAGAGCATGAAGTTGCCTACCCAGAGCGATTCAACATGTACCAGCATCTGAACCAACTAAAGAAGGACGAGAAGGAAAAAGAAACGCAAGCCTCAGCCAGTCGACGACAGCGATAAATAGAAACGCGGGATAAGCCTCCTGCTTGTCACCCTATCCCAACCACACTCCATCGAATTTATTCAATATGAGAATTCAACGACTCACCATCGCGTTCGGCCTACTTTTGCTCTGCAGCCCGTTTGTACAAGCTGCAGATCGACCTAACATTATTTTTGTCTTCAGCGATGATCATGCTCCTCACGCTATCGGCGCATACGATGGCTTGTACAAAGGTGTGAACCCAACGCCGAATATTGACAAACTCGCCCGCCAAGGCATGCTGTTCCAAAATAGCTTTTGCACCAATAGTATTTGTGGCCCGAGTCGGGCCGTGATTCAGACAGGCAAGCACAGCCACAAGAACGGTTTCATGAACAATGGAAACCGCTTCAATCCAGATCAGCAGACGTTTCCCAAGCTGCTGCAAAAAGCCGGCTATCAAACGGCGATGTTCGGCAAGTGGCACTTGCAAAGCAATCCGCAAGGCTTTGATAAATGGGAAGTCCTGCCTGGCCAAGGCGAATACTACAACCCCCGCATGATCACTCCCAGCGGGCGTAAGGAGTATGAAGGGTATTGCACCGATATCGTGACCGATCTGGCTCTCGATTGGCTCAAGGAAGGTCGTGACCAAGACAAGCCATTCATGCTGATGTGTCAGCACAAGGCACCGCACCGTTGCTGGATGCCACCGCTGCGCTACCTAGATCTTTACGATGATGTTGAGATCCCCGAGCCGAAGACGCTGTTTGATCGCTGGATTGATAATACCTTTGCAGCACGGAATCAGGAAATGGAGATCGATCGGCATATGCACATTGTATTCGATCTCTTTATGGATCCACCAGAAGGCTTTGATGCAGCAAAAGAAAAGGGAACGGACAAGTCGGCCTTTCGCAATATGCAGCGCATGACGCCTGAACAACTTGAGAAGTGGAACGCCGCTTACGGACCCAAGAATGAAGCATTTCGTAAGGCTGGCCTAGAGGGCAAGGACCTCGTGCGCTGGAAGTATCAGCGCTACATGAAGAATTACTTGCGTTGCATTAAGTCTGTCGATGATAGCGTTGGGCAATTGATGAGCTATCTGGACAAAGCTGGTTTGGCCGACAATACGGTGGTCATCTACAGTTCGGATCAAGGTTTCTACTTGGGCGATCACGGCTGGTATGACAAGCGATGGATGTACGAAGAGTCGCTCAAAATGCCTTTCATCGCCAAGTGGCCTGGCGTCACAAAGCCCGGTTCAGTGAACACGGATATGATCCAGAACTTGGATTATGCCGAGACATTTCTGGAAATGGCAGGAACTGCAATTCCTGACGACATGCAAGGCCGTTCTTTGGTCCCTTTGTTGAAGGGGAAAACACCGGATGTCTGGCGCAAGTCACTCTACTACCATTACTACGAGTACCCGAGTGTTCACATGGTGCCGCGGCACAATGGCGTTCGTGGTGAGCGGTACAAGTTGATGCACTTTTATCAGTTCGATGAGTGGGAGTTCTACGATCTTGAAACAGACCCAGACGAGCTGCAGAATCAGTACAACAACGCAGATTATGCGGAGCAGATCGCGGCGATGAAAAAGGAGCTGACGCGACTCGAAGAGCACTATGAGGACGACTCGGATAGGACTGAGAAGCCGGAAGAATGGCAGAAGCAGTATCGTGGAGCGGAGTAAGTCGGTATGGGCACCACTGTATCTCGTAAGCGAGTTCGTTCCGTTGTTTTGCTTCCAATACTGTTCTTTGCCTTGCAATTTGGTCTATCGTCGGATGCAATAGCCGTCGATAGGCCCAACATTGTGCTCGTCTTCATTGACGACATGGGCTGGGCGGACTTTTCGTGTTTTGGTAACAAGGAAGTGCAAACAGAGAATATTGACCGCTTGGCGTCGGAGGGGATTCGCTTCCAGCAGTTTTACGTCAACTCGCCGATTTGCTCGCCATCACGTGTAGCCATTTCTACAGGGCAGTATCCACAGCGTTGGCGAATCACTTCTTACTTGAACAATCGCAAAAGCAATATTTCTCGAGGCATGGCTCAGTGGTTGGACCCAACGGCTCCAATGCTTGCCCGTTTTTTGCACGAAGCGGGGTATGCAACGGGGCACTTTGGTAAGTGGCATATGGGGGGGCAGCGAGATGTAGCCGACGCGCCGTTGATCACGGAGTACGGCTTTGACGAGTCGCTGACGAACTTCGAGGGCCTTGGGCCTCGCGTGCTGGCGATGAAAGATGCTTATGATGGACAGCCGCCGAAGCCGCATGAACTTGGTTCTCAAAACTTGGGACGCGGCCAGATCACGTATGAAGATCGTTCGCTGGTAACCCAATCCTTCACGACTGCGGCTTTGAATTTTGTGAAAGCCGCGGAGAGGGCAGGCAAGCCTTTCTATGTGAATCTTTGGCCGGACGACGTGCACTCGCCTTTCTTCCCGCCAAAGGCAAGACGAGGCGATGGCACAAAGCGAAAGCTTTATCACGGTGTGCTGGACACAGCCGATGAGCAGATTGGGGTTTTGCTGAATTACATTCGTGAGAATCCGAAGCTACGGGGCAATACGCTGATTTTGATTTGCAGCGACAATGGGCCCGAGCAAGGTGCAGGTTCGGCAGGAGTTTTGAGGGGGCACAAGACTCACCTGTACGAAGGTGGGATTCGGTCGCCATTAGTCGTTTGGGGGCCTGGTCTAATGGAGTTCGATCATGACGAGATAGAGCCTGGGGCGGTGAATCGCAAGTCAGTTCTTAGCGCGATTGATTTAGTGCCATCGCTATTGAAACTGGCAGCAGTTGAGACAGACGGAGTCGACTTTGATGGCAAGAACCTATTGCCAACACTGTTGGGCGAAAAAGTAGCTTCACGTGTCGAGCCAATCTTCTTTCGGCGTCCACCAGATCGCGACCGCTTTTACGGCATCGATGACTGCCCTGATCTGGCAATGCGGTCAGGCGAGTGGAAGCTGCTCTGCGAATACAATGGCAGCGACGCCGAACTCTATAACATCCTCGAAGATCCGAGCGAGTCGAAGAATCTCGCGGACAAACAAACTGAAATCGTCGTGAAGATGACTGAGGCCTTGCTTGCGTGGCATCAGTCGATGCCGCCCGATAACGGAGCGAATTGGGCCAAGCGTGGGAAGTAATTGTGCGGAGTGGCAATTTAATGAAAAAGGCTGATGCGATGCACGCCAGCCTTTTTCGAACTCAGTTTGCTTCATTGACAAGCAGGATGCTTTCCAACTGACGATAAAGGCCCTGTATTCGCTCTAAGAGGTCGATGAATCATGGGCAAACCGGCCAGTGAGCCAGCTGCGCTCATCGAAGTTGGCTCTGGAATGCTGACCGTCAAGCGAAGCCCAAAGGTGGTTGGAGCTGTGAAGCCCGCTGCGTGTTCATGATGCTGCTGAAGGGGGCGTAAATGCACGAATCGTGTTGGTTGTGTCGGGAGCACTAGCACCGGGCATGATCCAGTCGGAATGTTTGCAAAAGCGGTAGTCGCGAAACTGAATGCATCTGTTGGAGCACAGGTCAGGAAGTCATTCACTTCCGTTCCTGGAGCTTTTTTGGTTTAACTTTTGTGGTTTAAGAGTGGACCAAGATTGAAACCCTGAACTCGTCTTCAGCTTGTATCTCATCGTCTGACGGTTAAGGAAATCTGAGCTACAATACTGGCCTACTGAAACATCCTCCCTGCGCCTTTCCGGATCCTGGACGATATGCGATACCTCTCCGACGTGAAAAAGCTTTCCTCTAAACTACTTCGCTCTCATCTTCTTCTATATGCTCTCGCGATGCTTCTGCCGACGTTAGGGGCTAAAGCCCGCGCTCAGCAGAAGCAACCGAACGTAGTTTTCATTCTGGCCGATGACCTGGGCTACCGAGAGCTCGGTTGTTTTGGGCAAAAGCTGATTCAGACGCCGAATATCGACAAGCTGGCGACTCAAGGAATGCGGCTGACACAGCACTATTGTGGCAATGCTGTTTGTGCTCCCTCCCGATGTGTTTTGCTAACCGGCAAACATCCAGGAAATGCTTTTGTGCGTGACAATCGATCGACGCCGCCAGAAGGACAATGGCCTATTCCGAATTCAGAAGTTACGATGTTTGAATCATTCCAGCGTGCAGGTTACGTTACGGGCGCCTTCGGCAAGTGGGGATTGGGTGGACCTGACTCGAGTGGTCGGCCTTTGAATCAAGGTGTGAATCGCTTCTTCGGATATAACTGCCAAGCTCACGCACACAGCTACTATCCCTCATACCTTTGGGACAACGAGAAGCATTTTGCGCTCGAGAATGATCCTGAAGTCCCTGGCCATGCCGGACTGGATGGTGCCGATCCGGCAGATCCAGCGTCTTACAATAAATTCAAGGGACAGGATTATGCACCGGATCGCATTCACACCGAGGCATTGAACTTCATTCGCGAGAACAAGGACAAGCCCTTTTTCTTGTACTATCCCTCCGTTATCCCGCACGTGGCTTTGCATGTGCCAGACGAGGACTTGAAGCTGTATACAGATCTTGGTTGGAAGGATCCGCCTTTCACGCGTGGCAAAGGCTACGGCTACACTCCTCATTACACACCACGAGCTGCCTACGCAGCCATGATCACGCGGCTGGATCGCTATGTGGGACGAGTGCTATCGCTACTCGATGAGCTTGGCATCGCCGACAATACGATTGTTGTTTTTTCGAGCGATAACGGAACGACACATCTCGGCCAGGAAGTCGACTACGAGTTTTTTAAGAGTGTAGGTGAACTCCGCGGTTTGAAAGGCTCTTTGTACGAGGGTGGAGTGCGTGTTCCTACAGTTGTACGCTGGCCTGGACGAGTCGCAGCTGGCTCGGAGAGTAATCGGGTCAGTGGTTTTGAAGACTGGATGCCCACACTGCTTGATATGGTAGGCAGTGTTGATGCGTTTCCGGCTGGAATTGATGGAATCAGCATGAAGAAAACGCTGTTGGGCGAATCTCAGGCAGAACGTCCTTACCTCTATCGCGAGTTTGCCGGCTACGGCGGGCAGCAAACCATTCGCGTCGGCGATTGGAAGGCTGTGCGTCAGAAAATGACCAGTGGCAAGCTCAATACTGAACTCTACAACATCGCAGAGGACATAGGCGAAGCCACCGATGTGGCTGCCGATCATCCTGAAGTCGTGCAGCGTCTTGAAACGATGATGAAGGAAGTGCGCACCCCATCGGAAGTTTTTCCATTAATCCCCATCGATGCACCCGTAAAACAAAGGAACGTAGCGCCGCTCAAGAAGGCATTTATCAGCGGCGAAGGGCCAGGCTGGCGCGCGTTGGGCAAGAATGACTTTACGAACGTCAACTGCAATAAAGATACTTGGCACTGGGAACGAGGTGTCACTTACTGCACGGGCCAACCGGTTGGTGTGATTCGCAGCAAGAAAACCATGAAGAACTTCGAGATGGTCTGTGAGTGGAAGCATAAACAGAAAGGCGGTAACTCAGGTGTTTTTGTTTGGGCCACCCAAGCATCGATTGATCGGCTCAGCGAAGGTAAAGGAAGTTTGCCAGAAGGCATCGAAGTTCAGGTGTTGGACTTGGGCTATGCCGAGATCTATTTGAAGGGCGGCAAGAATCGCAAAGCGGATTGGTTTACCTCTCACGGTGACGTCTTTCCTGTTGGCGTTACGAAGATGAAGCCTTTCCCTCCCGTCGCCCCCAACGGTCGCCGAAGTTTCCCGAGCAAGAATCTCACCAACGACGTGAATCAGTGGAATCATTACTATATTCGCGCGGTCAATGGGGAAGTTCGTCTGTGGGTCAACGGAGAGGAAGTGTCTGGCGGAACGGAGTGCGCGCCGTCCGAGGGATATCTCTGTCTTGAGTCCGAAGGTGCTCCCGTCGAGTTTCGGAATCTCCGCATTCGTGAGCTCCCTTAGTCTCTAAGCTGCAAGGCGTAGCTTTCTCCATACTGGGGCTCGCCTGAATTCTTTCTACCCAGGGTTGGAATTCGCCACAAGTTTTGGTCACTGCGCAGGTTCGTTTGAAACCGCGCGCAGGGGGATGGCTTCAGTTTCTCAAGTTGATCCGCCCACGGGTGCTTATGTCCGTTTTCCTGTAAATGGAGCTTCGCTGGTGCTGTCTCTTCCGGCAACTGACGACGAGGCTAACTCGTCTGTGTAGTGGTTCACAAGGAATGAGAAACGGTAATGATAAGCTGCGTTTGAGGCCTTGGAAGATGGCTCAGTGAATGTCTCTGTGGGGCTTCTGTTGGTGGCTTGCGGCTGGACAAGCTCATGCCGTCCAAGAGCGGCTGATCGATACAGCTGAGGGCATGGAGAAGTCTATCCTCGTGTCGGCTGTGGAAGTGCCAGACGTCCAGAGGGTCGACGTGCCAATAATTCCAGGCGACCTAAAGAATCCATCGGTAGTCTATGTTG